>DRQE01000200.1 GCA_011371515.1 Deltaproteobacteria bacterium | reverse complement strand
TCGTAGTAGAGGGTTACATAGGGTGAGAGTATGGTGTCGTAGCTCAGCGAAAGGTATATCTCCTGTGTATCGGCAGAGTTTATAAGGTCGTAGTGGATGTAGCCTATCTCGTAGGAGAGTTTGTCCACAGACCCACTGTAGCTCAGTGTAAGGTCTGTCTCTGTGTTCTCTCCAGAGTCTGTGGAGTAGTTCGTCCAGAACCCTATGGCTATGTTATCCTTCTCGAGTCCAACGGCGGGCTGTATAACCACTCCATCGTTTACGAGATTCTGTCCCCTCCACACATAGTTACTCATAACATCCACCGATGCTGTGCTACCAGCAATACCTGCCTTTGGCACCATAAAGAGCATAATCACAACGAGAATTGCTTTGGTAAGTTTTCTGACCACCTTCTTCCTCCTTTCTTCTATTGTTGTCTTTTGTTGTGTTGAAGCCTCTGTTAAAGCCTTAAAAACCTCGTAAAAAAGGCATTACCATAAGACTTAAGCCTTGTGCCGTAGAGGTCTGTATCTTCAACTATTCTGTTTTTGTCGAGCCCTGCCTCTTCGAGCTCTTCAAGGTTTTCTTCAAGGCTCAGCCATTCGAGTATCATCTTCTCTGTAAGCTCAAGGTGAAACTGTACGGCATACCAGTTTCTGCCCATCCTTACGAGCTGATTCTCGAAAAGGCTACTTCTTGCAAGAAGTCTTGCGCCCCGAGGAAGCTCGAATGTATCACCGTGCCAGTGGAATACGGTGAGCCTTTCCGGAAACCCCAGAAGAAGAGGATCCCTTCTACCCTCTTCTGTAAGCTCTATAGGGTACCAGCCTATCTCCTTTGCCTCTCCCTTATATACCCTGCATCCAAGGGCGCGTGCCATAAGCTGTGCCCCAAGGCATATACCAAGGGTCTTAACCCCCCTGTGCCATGCCCTCTCAAGAAGCCTTAACTCATCTTTTATGAAGGGGTATCTATCTTCCTCGTATACCCCCATAGGCCCGCCCATAACCACAAGCAGTGTGTTATCGTCTATGTTCTGTGGCAGCCGATCTCCCCTCCAGAGTTTTACAGACCTGCCACTTATACCAGAGCTATTGAGAGCTGGCAGTATTGTGCCTGCTGTCTCGTGTGGAACATGCTCTATGATAAGGGCATCAGTTGGTCTTCTTTTCAAGGGCAAGTATTATCACCTCCGCTATATCCTTCATGGGTTTTCTTTTGTCCATACTTATCTTTCTTATCCTTGCGAACGCCTCTGCCTCTGATATACCTTCTTTCTCCATGAGAAGCCCTTTTGCCTTCTCTATGAGCTTTCTTGCCTCAAGGGTGTTCTTAAGGTCTTCGTTCTCTTTTCTAAGTCTCTCGAACTCCCTGAACCGTGATACAGCAAGCTCCACAGCCCCTATGAGCTCTTCCTTTCTTACGGGCTTCGTAAGATATGCCATAACACCTGCGGCTATTGCCTCACGGAGCCCTTCCTCACCACTGCATCCCTCTGCCAGAAGCACTACGGCAGCATGAAAATCCCTTATCATCATTCTTGATGCCAGCACACTCTTTACCCCCGGAGCATCTGCATCCATTATCACAAGGTCTGGCCTTTCCTTCCTGCACAGCTCCACACCACTCGTGCCGTCTTCACACTCACCCACTATCGTGTAGCCCTTCTCCTTAAGAAAGCCCTCAAGCTCTTTGAGTTCGCTGGGCTTGTCCTCTATTACGAGTACCCTCTTCATGCCCCTATTCTTTAAAGCAAATACCATGCCAAGGGCAAAAGCCTTATTTTTTGCGCATCACTGGAGTGTGTATGCAGAATGGTTGAATCTTTTGGAGGCAGGGTTGCTTATTTTTTGTGCATCTCTGTGGAAGAGATTTCGCCTCTTTTGGCGTTCATGGCAAACTTGTATATGGAAAGGTAGGTGCGGGCAGAACGCTGCCATGAGAAATCCTCCCGCATGGCTCTTTTCTGAAGGGTCTGCCATCTTTTCTTATTTCTGTATACCTTGAGTGCCTCTTTGACCTTTTCAACGAGTGCCTTGGAGCTGTATTCTTTAAACTTGAAACCGTTGCCATCCTTTTCGCTGTAGTCTCTTATCGTATCGTCAAGTCCACCTGTAGCCCTCACTATGGGTATGGTTCCGTAGCGCAGGCTGTATATCTGGTTGAGGCCACAGGGCTCGTAGCGTGAGGGCATAAGCAGAAAGTCGCAGCCTGCCTCCATCTTGTGGGCAAGTGCCTCATTGAAGGCTATCTTTACAGATAGTCTTCCCCTATAACGGCTGGCAAGCTCGCTCAAGAGGGTCTGGTATCTCTTCTCTCCAGTGCCCAGAATCACGATGGCAAGCCTTAGTTTCATGAGCTCGTCCATAGCCTCGCTCAGTATGTCAAACCCCTTCTGTTCTGCAAATCTGGAGATGATGCCTATGAGCGGGACGGATGGGTCTATATCAAGGGAAAACTCCCTTATAAGGTCTTCTTTGCAGAGGGCTTTGCCAGAAAGGTCTTTTTCGTTGTAGTTTGCCGTTATGTATCTGTCCGTCGCAGGGTTCCACTGTGAATAGTCGACCCCGTTGAGCACACCGAACAGACGGTCCTTTCTCTTCTTCAATACCCCTTCGAGCCCGTAGCCGTATTCAGGGGTCTGAATCTCCTTGCTGTATTTTTCACTGACCGTAGTAACCACATCTGCGTACACAATACCTGCCTTGAGCAAGTTTATCTTTCCCCAGAACTCTACGCCCTCCATATTGTACATATCCTGTGGCAGTCCCGTAATATCGAACAGTGTGGCAGGAAAGAGCCCCTGATAGGCTATATTGTGTATGGTAAATACCGTGGCGGTCTCTTTGAAGTGAGGGGCATACAGGCTCTGTATGTAGGCAGGAATTAGGCCTGTCTGCCAGTCGTTACAGTGTATAACATCCGGTATCTCCTTGAGTGCCATGAGGGACTCCACCACAGCCCGTGAAAACAGGGTGAAACGCTCGAGGTTGTCGAAGTAGTCTCCTTCGGGTGTGGCGTAGAGGTAGGTCCTGTCGTAATACTCGTCTCTTTTAAGAAGATATACGGGCACACCCCCCAAGGTCATACTGCGATAGATACCAACGGTCAGGGTTCTACGGTCTATGGGTACTGCCACATCCACATCGAGCTTTTCTGCCTCTATACCCTTCTGCCAGACCTCCCTGTAGAAAGGCAGAAATACCATAACCTCACATCCCATGTTCTTGAGCACATGGGAAAGGGTGCCCGTAACATCGGCAAGCCCCCCTGTCTTTGCAAAGGGTGAAACCTCGGAGGATACTATTACTACCTTCATTCCCATCTGTCCAATCAAACTTTAGCAGAACATTCTGCTTCATGCAACACCTTGTGGATGATTTAATTTGCCAGCCATGGGCATTTTGTGTTAAATTTTTTAATATTATTCAGGGAGGAACCACCCATGCACATACTGGAAGGATTGAACCCCTTGCAGCAGGAAGCCGCCACGGTAGAAGGCGGGCCTGTGCTCGTTATAGCAGGTGCAGGCAGTGGAAAGACGCGGGTTCTAACGATGCGCATAGCCCACCTCGTAAAGAACCTCTCTGTGCCGCCTGAAAGGATACTTGCCGTAACATTTACCAACAAGGCAGCCGAGGAGATGCGAAAAAGGCTTGCCCACTACATAGGCAGGGATTCTGAAAGGGTCTGGCTCGGCACATTCCACTCAGTGGGTCTAAGGATTCTAAAGAAAGAGGGTTACCTTCTGGGTATCCCGCCAGAGCCTGTTATATACGACAACGATGACCAGCTGAAGCTCATAAAAGAGTGCATGGAAGAGCTCAATGTAAGTGAGCGTGTCTTTACTCCAAAGCGCATACTCTACATGATAAACCACGCCAAAAACGAAAACATACTTGCTGACCAGTATCCCACAGAAGGAAACCCTGTAAAGGAGGTGTTTGGCAGAGTCTACAGGCTCTATCAGGAACGACTTGCCCACATGCACGCCCTTGACTTTGGAGACCTTATCTGCCAGCCCATAAGGCTCTTCAAGAAGCATCCCCATGTGCTCAGGGCGTATCAGGACCGTTTCATGCACATACTCATAGACGAGTATCAGGACACAAACCGCGCCCAGCACATACTGGTAAACCTTCTTGCCGCACAGTGGCAGAACCTTTTTGCCGTGGGAGACCCTGACCAGTCCATATACACATGGCGCGGAGCAGACATAAGAAACATACTCGAGTTCGAGAAAGACTGGTCTGGGGCAACCATAATAAGACTTGAGCAGAACTATCGCTCAACACAGCGAATACTTGCTGCTGCAAATGAGGTGATAAAGAACAACAGACAGCGTTATGAGAAGAACCTGTGGACAGAAAACAACGAGGGCACCCCTCCCATCTTCTGTGAATGCGAGGACGAACACCACGAGGCAAAGAGCATACTCGACTGTATCGAGCGTATGAAGGAAGAAGACCCTGAACTATCCTATCGTGATATAGCCGTATTCTACCGCACCAACGCACAGTCAAGGGTTTTCGAAGAATGGTGCATGCGCCGAAACATACCTTACAGAATAGTTGGTGGAGTAAAGTTCTACGAACGAAGGGAGATAAAAGACGCCATAGCATATCTTCGCCTCGTAGCCAATCCGCGTGACTCCCTGAGCCTTAAGCGTATAGTGAATGTGCCCTCAAGGGGTATAGGTGTTGTAACACTGAAGGAGATGGAAAAGAGGGCAAAAGAAGAAGGCATACCTCTTTACGATGCATTCCTGAAGGCAGCAAAAGATGGAACCCTTAAAAAGCCAGAGCAGAGAGAGTTCTTCCAGTTAATAGAGGAGATAAG
>DRQE01000199.1 GCA_011371515.1 Deltaproteobacteria bacterium | reverse complement strand
CAGCCATCCATTACCCTTTCGAGAAGGTCAGGGTCTGGGGAGCCATCTGCCCTTACAAACTCTATACCCAGCATAAAACCAAGCCCCCTTACATCGCCTATGCAGGGGTATCGGCTTTTTAGTCTTCCGAGCTCTTCCAGTGCATATTCTCCCACTGTGCGGACATTCTCAAGAAGCCCTTCTTTTTCTATTATGTTTATAACCTCGAGGGAAGCCCTTGCAGAGACTGGGTTTCCTCCAAAGGTAGTCCCGTGGGCACCGGGCTTCCAGCGTTCCATGAGCTCTTTTCTTCCTCCAACGGCACTGAGTGGCAGACCACCTGCAATAGCCTTTGCAAGCACTATTATATCGGGCTCTATGCCGAAGTGCTGGCTGGCAAACCAGCTGCCGGTTCTGCCAAAGCCGGTTTGCACCTCGTCGGATATGAAAAGGATTCCCTGTTTTTCAGTTATCTCACGCAGCCCTGCCATATACTCCTGTGGGGGCACCACATAGCCACCTTCACCGAGCACAGGCTCTATTATAACGCAGGCAACCTCTTCAGGGGTTACTATGTGTTCGAACATCCACTCAACATAGCTAAGACACTCAAGGGAGCAATCTCCAGCCCTTCTGCCCATGGGACAGCGGTAGCAATAGGGATAGGGAGCATGGAACACAGATGGAAGAAGAGGGTGATAGTTTCTTCTGTAGCGTGCAGAAGATGTTGTAAGGCTTACAGCCCCAAAGGTTCTTCCATGGAAGCCACCAACAAAGGCTATTATTGCCTGCCGCTGGGTGGCATAGCGGGCAAGTTTTATGGCACCCTCGACTGCCTCTGCCCCGCTGTTTGAGAAAAAGAACATATCTATGCTGCGGGGTGTTATATCTTTGAGTCTTTCGGCAAGTTCCACAAGGGCTGGGTAGTGGAATATACAGCCCGAGTGGATCAAACTTTGAGCCTGCTCCTCTATTGCCCTGACTACCGATGGATGGCAGTGGCCCACATTGAGCACGGCAAGGCCCGAGCTGAAGTCCATGTACCTTTTACCATCGGTGGCATACACATATATACCCTCTGCCCTGTCTGCCACAATATCTGTGTGGAACAGAAGGGCAGGGGTAATAAGGGAGCGTGCTTTTTCTATTACATCGGTCATGGGTTGGCTAAAGCTCTTTTTTAAGTTCGAGTAGTTTCTTAAGGTGTGACTTCTCCTCCTCTATAACCTTTTCTACCACATCTCTGTCTTTTTCGTTTATTCCCCGTGCAAGCTCGTAGTAGAACAGAAGGGAGTCCTTCTCCATGGCTATGGCGAAGTTTAGCACGTCCTCTACTTCCTTTATCACCTCAGAAAGCTCCTTGCCTTCAAGCTCTGCTGTGAACACATGGGCATCTGCCATTGCCTTGAGATATTGAAGGGCATCTTCCATGTAGGGGTCGAAGGGGTTCTCTTCTTCAGGAAGTTTATCCAGAAGGCTGCGGAAGTATCTCTTGTGTTTTTCCTCTTCCTGTACGAGAAAGTTGAGGGTCTTTCTTAGCCTCTCATCTTCTGTGCCTTTGAGAGCCTCTCTGTAGAATCTCTGGCCATTCTCCTCTATCCTTATGGCCATCTCGAGAACTTCTTTGCCTGAAAAGTTGAGCATGTTCATCTTCTTATCTTCCTCCTTGTAGGTGTATTATTCTTCTATCTGGGCTTTCTGTAGCCTGCCGCTGAAGTCTCTGTATATTACCTTTATCCTTGTGAACATATCTATGGCTCCACCCATACCACCTGCCTCTTTATGGCCAGAGCCACTCTTCTTTATGCCGCCAAAGGGCAGTTGTATCTCTGCCCCTATGGTTGGTGCGTTTATGTATACAAGCCCTGAGTTTAGCTCTCTTTCGGCAAGGGCTGTTTTGTTTACATCCCGTGTATATATGGCAGAGGATAACCCATAGTCTGTATGGTTTGCAAGCTCTATTGCCTCTTCGAAACTGTCTGCCCTGAACAGAGCCACCACAGGGCCGAATATCTCCTCACGGGCTATCCGCATGGAGGGCGTTACATCTGTGAATATGGTTGGCTCCATGAAGTAGCCCCTGTCGAAGGAGCCACCTGTAAGGCGTCTTCCGCCCGTAATAAGTGTGGCACCTTCTTCAGTGCCTATCTTTACATAGCCCAGTGCCCTTTCGAGCTGTGCCTCGTTTATAAGTGGGCCCATATCTGTATCTTCCTTAAGCCCATCCCCTATGCGCATGGCCTCTGCCCTTGCCGTGAACTCTTTAAGGAAGGTGTCGTAAACTCTACGGTGGACTATGAGTCTGCTTGCAGCGGTACAGCGCTGCCCTGTTGTGCCGAAGGCTGCCCACAGTGAGCCCTCAAGGGCAAGCTCAAGGTCTGCATCGTCCATGATTATTATGGGATTCTTCCCACCCATCTCGCAGGATACCTCTTTGCCTATACCCGCACAGCTTCTTATTATGGCTTCACCCACCTTTGTGGAGCCCGTAAATGAGACTCCATCGACAAGGGAGTGTTCTGCAAGATACTTGCCAGTGGTCTCGCCTCTTCCGTGCACAAGGTTGAGCACACCCGCTGGAATGCCTGCCTCCATAAGAATCTCCACAAACCTTGTTGCGCACACAGGTGTATAGCTCGATGGTTTGAACACAACCGTGTTACCTGCCACAAGTGCGGGCAGTATCTTCCACGCTGGTATGGCTATGGGAAAGTTCCATGGGGTTATTAATGCAAAGACCCCTATGGGCACCCTTATGCTTTTGCAATCCTTGTTGGGCAGCTCGGAGGGCACAGTTTCGCCTGCCATTCTTCTGCCCTCACCTGCCATGTAGTATGCCATGTCTATGGCTTCCTGCACATCACCGAGCCCTTCTTTGAGGACCTTTCCCATCTCACGGGTTACAAGCTCGCCAAGGCTCTGTTTGTTTTTAAGGAGGAGTTCTGCTGCCCTGAAGATTATCTCCGCTCTTTTGGGCGGAGGAACGAGCCGCCAGCTTGAGAATGCCTCTCTTGCGCTCTTTACTGCTCTGTCTACATCCTCGGGGCTGCTCTCTGGCACGAGCCCTACCACATCGGTGGTGTCTGCAGGGTTGAGGCTTTCTATTGGAGGGTTTGCCTCTGGAAACTCCCAGTTGCCTGCTATAAGGTTTTCGAACCTTTCTGCCATTGGCCGTTTTTTTCTCCTCTATCAGAGGTTCTAAAAAAGTATAGCAGAGAGGCAGGGGCTCCACAAGTCCCCAAAGGGCTCGGGGCAGGGCTTGACTAAGGTGTGCCTTTTTAGTATAAAAGACTTAAAGCGGGCGTAATTCAGTGGTAGAATGGGAGCTTCCCAAGCTCCACGTCGTGGGTTCGATTCCCATCGCCCGCTCCATAAAGCTCATCGTGTAGAGAGGGGCCGGTAAGAACCGGCTTTTTTTACACAAAGAGGAGGCCACGAACAGGTGAAAAGCTACAGGAAAGAGCTATGGTTCAACCTTCCAGAAAGGATGGGCTTTGTAAACATTACCGCTGATGTGGAAAGGTGTGTCAGGGAGAGTGGTATAAAAGAGGGGCTCTGTCTCGTAAATGCCATGCACATAACCGCCTCTGTATTTATAAACGATGACGAGTCAGGTCTCCATTACGACTACAAGAGGTGGCTCGAAGAGCTTGCCCCTCACGAGCCAATCTCCAACTACAGACACAATCTTACGGGTGAGGACAACGGCGATGCCCATCTTAAACGGCAGATAATGGGCAGAGAGGTCGTGGTGGCTATAACAGATGGAAGGCTGGACTTTGGCCCATGGGAGCAGATATTCTACGGAGAGTTTGACGGAAGAAGAAAAAAACGCGTACTCGTAAAGATTATAGGTGAGTAGACCCCCTCTTATAACCCTTACCACCGATTTTGGGCTCAAAGACCCATGGGTTGGAACCATGAAGGGGGTTATTCTGTCCATAAATCCTGAAGCCTGTGTGGTGGACCTGACACATCTTGTATCTGCCCACAATATCGTTGAGGCAGCATTGCTGCTTGCAGGCTCTTACAGGTTCTTTCCACGGGGCACAATCCATGTGGCTGTGGTAGACCCCGGGGTTGGCGGCAGAAGAAGACCCATCGTGGTGGAGACAGAAGACTATCTTTTCGTTGGTCCCGACAACGGGCTCTTCACGATGGCGTTGCACAACGAAAGGGTAAAGAGGATAATACACATAACCGAGAAAGAGTACATGCTTCCGGCGGTAAGCCATACATTCCACGGCAGGGACATATTCGCCCCTGTGGCAGCCCACCTGTCAAAGGGTGTAAGCCCTGAAGAGGTTGGCAGCCCCGCGGCAGACCTTCAACGGGTGGAGGTTCCACTTCCCGTTGTGAAAGGTGATAGAATAGAGGGGGAAGTCATCCATGTGGACACCTTTGGGAACCTTATAACCAATATAGACGAAGCAGCCCTTGAGGGTGTAGACCCTCGTAGCCTCAAAGTAGAGCTTAAGGGGATTACCAT
>DRQE01000198.1 GCA_011371515.1 Deltaproteobacteria bacterium | reverse complement strand
TTGACGAAGTTCCGCCACCTTGCTATGGTGGTCTTTGAGACAATCTTTTCGAGCTCCTCTGCCTTCTCTCTTGCCAGTATGCTCAGTGCCTCAAGGGGGATGGCTTTTGTAACTATGAGGCTATCTCCATGCCTTGCCCCCTGTGAGGAGACGAGCCCCTTTCTTTCCACCTCTCCTATCATCTGCCCCACCACAACGGTGGTATTCACAACAGGTGTTACCTCTGTATGACCTCCGCACAGTGTAACACCCACCTCATCTGCTGCACGGCTTATCTGGCGGAAAACCCTTTCTGCATCTTTGAGTGTGGCTCTACCTTCTGGCAGGAGTATGGTTGCAAGGAACCACCTTGGCCTGCCACCCATAACGGCTATATCGTTTGCGTTTATGTGAAGGGCATACAGCCCTATATCCTCTGCCACAAAGGTTATTGGATCTGTTTTAAGAAGCAATACATCCTTTCTTACCCTTACGGCGGCAGAGTCCACCCCTATGGCAGGCCCTATAAGTAGAGAGCGGTCCCTCTTCGTGGCATACCTTTTGAGGAGTCTTTCGAGTTCTTTTACGCCAAGTTTACCACAGGGAATTAAAGAGCCCTGTTTTTTCATCAGATCTTTTCGAATCTATCTTCCAGAGACTTCATTACCTCGGGCAGCGTGGTGTATTCCATCTCCTCATCTGGCAGACGATGTGGCTGGAATGGTCCATGGCGCCTCATGTACTCGCCCACCTTGTCGGCAAGGCGTCTCGTTCCATCGAAGCTTGGGTCATCGAACATGTCGTGTGGACCTATGAGCCTGCCCTGTGCGAGCTGGAAACCTGCGCATATCACCCTTGGAGGACCGTCGAACCTCGAGGGATTTGCCTCATAGAATGGCACCGGCATCATGGGACCCACATGGGAACCCCTCATCCATCCCTCAACAAGATGGGGGAAGGCAAAGGGCTCAAGTGCCTCACCCACGGCAGGGAATCCAGACTGGCACCTTACCACCATGACGGGGTCATCTTTACCCACATACTTGCCGGCTATAAAGGAGAGTTTCTGTGTGGAGGCAACTGCGGCTATCTCTCCGTCGGACTTACGATATACGGCGGAAATCATATACCTCGATGTGGAGCCTATGAGTGCAAGGAGTTTATATGTCTCTTCAGGGGTCTCTATGGTTGCGGCTCTACCGTCCTTTACATCAACAACCCTGAACCTATAACCATCTATCATCTTTGGGTCTATAACAAGACCTGCCGTGTTGAATGGGTCTGCAAACATCCTGTAGAGTGGAAGGTTCCATGCTCCCGGGGAGGTCTTGTCTGCCATAAAGACGAGCACGGGCTCACTCTTTCTTTCCTCGAATTCCATCTCTGCAACCCCCGGACCCATACCCTTCACATTTCCTGAAAATGCATCCTTCAGAAGGTCCTGACCTGCTCCGTATAGCTTAAGCTCTTTCGCTATCTCCGTGCCCACACTGAATACATTCCATGCAAGTTCGTGTATTTCCTCGTTATCACACCCCTTTGTGTGGGTCATTATAAGCTCAAGGTCGTCACCACATCTTAAGACATGAAAATCTTTAATAATGCCCTGTTCCTTTGCGTTGTGGAGTTTGTCCTTGGCTGCATGGAGTATGTCGGGATGTATGTTTGTGTGCCCTACGAATCCTCCAATATCAGCCTTGATAACGCTGAGGGTAATCTTTTCTGCCATACCTATCGCCTCCCTGTAGTTAAAATTGTTTTTAGACAAAAATCAAAAAAAGACCTTCCGCAAGAGGGTCTGCCTTTTCAGTATATCCCAGATAATTATTCTGTCAAGAATAAATAGGATGGGGTTAAGGAGAGCCTTATAAACTGGTGGAGGCGGTGGGAGTCGAACCCACGTCCGGGATGTTTCAGCTGAGGGCATCTACATACTTAGCCTGTGTATCGAATACCTTCCACCCCTGCCCCACAGGCAGGGCATGAAGGGGAAGGGTCCGAAAGAAGTTTCGCCATTAAGGGTTTCGGACACCCCTTAGTGGCTATCCCGCATAGACCGACGCCCTTTACATCCCGCGGGCGAGGAGGTAAAGGGCGCTGGCTGGACTATTAAGCAGCCAGTGCGTAGTTTTCTTCGGCAGTTATTCTGCTCTGCCTGTTTTACGAGGTGGCAGACCTCGGTATGCTTCCCTCAACATCAATCCATCCCGTCGAAACCCGTCGCCCCCTTAATTTAAATTTTACCATTCCTTGCCGGTTTATTCAACCTCTTCTGAGGCGCATCTTTACCGCCCGCTCCATCTCCTTGTCCACGGTCTTCCTTTTGAGTGCCTCTCTTCGGTCGTGCAGTTTTTTTCCCTTTGCAAGGGCTATCTCCACCTTTGCCTTACCGTTCTTGAAGTAGAGCTTCAGGGGTATGAGGGTGTAGCCTCGCTGCTCGGTTTTGCCGGCAAGCCTTTTTATCTCTCTTTTGTGTAGAAGCAGCTTTCTGGGTCTGCGGGGCTCATTCTGGCCAAAGCCGTCTGCCTTCTCATAGGGACTTATGTGGGTGTTTATAAGGAACGCCTCGCCTCCGGTAATCCTTACATAGCTATCGTTTATGTTAGCCCTGCCAGCCCTCAAAGACTTGACCTCATCACCCTTGAGGCTTATACCTGCCTCGTACTTCTCCTCTATGGTGTACTCCTGTGTTGCCTTTTTGTTCTGACATATAACCTTTATGCCCATGTTAGAGAATTCTCACCACCCTTGGCATGTATTCCTTGAGTCGCTCCTTCTTACGGCTGTAAAGGTTTACCACCACAAAGACCACCCCCATAAGACCGAACCCGAGAAGTGCAGAAAGAAGGTCCTTATCGATGGCTGGCAGTGCATCGCCCAGAAGCTGACCTGCCACCACACCTGCAATGAAGCCCGCAAGTGGAAATAGATACACAAGAAGCCCTGCCTTAACGAGGGTTGTTGCATGCACGGTAAAGACAACCCTGTCTCCCTTCTTTGCCCCTATGGGGTTTAGAGCCTCCAAGACCACATCCTTCTCTGAGACGCTGTGGCATACCTCTCTCGATGCACAGCTCTCACAGGCGCTCTTCTTTTCGGTCCTTATGAGCACCGTATCTCCTCTTACCTCTATTACTGTACCGGTTTCCTCCATACTTCTATCCTATCAGAGGGCGACAGCCCTTTTCAATACCCATGGTC
>DRQE01000197.1 GCA_011371515.1 Deltaproteobacteria bacterium | reverse complement strand
GGTATGATGGTTCAGCCCAACAAAGCCATAGTGGGCGACAATGCTTTTGCCCATGAGTCTGGCATACATCAGGACGGGCTTCTGAAAGAGAAGCTCACCTATGAGATAATAAGGCCAGAGACCATAGGGCTCTCACAGACGAAACTGGTGCTTGGTAAACACTCGGGAAGACATGCCTTCAGAGAAAGGCTCAAGGAGCTGGGCTATGAGCTTAGCCCCGAGGAGCTCAACAAGGCATTCGAGCGGTTCAAGCGTCTTGCAGATGCAAAGAAAGAGGTCTTCGATGAGGACATAGAGGCGATAGTGCAGGATGAGGTGCTGAGAATAGAGCTCAAAGAGAGGTACAGGCTCAAGAGCCTGCATGTGGAATGTGGCACAGATACCAGACCAAAAGCCATAGTGGAGATGGAGGTTGAGGGCAGAACCGTAAAGGAAGAAGCCACCGGAGATGGTCCCGTGGATGCGGTCTACAAGGCAATAGCCAACCTCACGCAGACAAAGAGCGAGCTTCTCAGATACTCGGTGAATGCCATAACGGGAGGTACCGATGCGCAGGGTGAGGTGAGTGTGAGACTGAAAGAAGGTGAACACATAGTCATAGGGCAGGGCGCAGATATGGACATAATAGTGGCAAGCGCCAAGGCATACATAAATGCACTGAACAGACTGGAATACAAAAAACAGGAGAGAAAGGAGAGGACCATATAGAACCATGGCAAAGAAAAGAAGACCCATGACGATTGCAGAAAAGATTCTCGCCCTTCACGCTGGAAGAAAGGAGGTAGCTCCGGGCGAGATAGTGGATGCAAAGATAGACATAGCCCTTGGAAACGACATAACGGCTCCCCTTGCCATAAACGAACTTAGGAAGGTGGGGGCAAAGAAGGTCTTCAACCGTAAAAGAGTGGTGCTCGTTATGGACCACTTCACCCCGAATAAGGACATAAAGAGTGCCACCCAGTGCAAACTGGTGCGTGAGTTCGCAAAGGAGTTCGGTATCGTAAACTACTTCGAGGGTGGAGATGTGGGTATAGAGCATGCCCTCCTGCCAGAGAAGGGGCTCGTGGTATCTGGCGATGTGGTGGTTGGTGCAGACTCGCACACCTGCACCTATGGCGGGCTTGGTGCCTTTGGCACGGGTGTGGGCTCCACAGACCTTGCCTTTGCCATGATAACTGGAAAACTCTGGTTCCGTGTGCCCCAGTCAATGAAGTTCGTCTTCAGGGGAAGGCTTAAAAGATGGGTTAGTGGTAAGGACCTGATTCTCCACACCATAGGTGACATCGGGGTTGATGGCGCAAACTACAGGGCAATGGAGTTTGCAGGCGATACCATAAGAAGGCTTTCCATGGACAGCCGCCTTGCACTTTGCAACATGGCAATAGAGGCAGGTGCCAAGGCCGGCCTTATAGAGCCCGATGAGGTTACAGAAAAGTACGTGCTTGAGCGTGCACAGAGAAAGCCAAGGTTCTTCAAGAGCGATCCCGATGCAGAGTATGTGGAGACAAGAGAGTACGATGCCTCAAAGATAGAGCCCCTCGTGGCTCTACCCCATCTGCCTGAGAATACAAAGCCTGTAACAGAGGTGGGTAACATCCCCATAGATCAGGTGGTCATAGGCTCTTGCACCAATGGTAGAATAGAGGACCTCTCGGTTGCAGCAAAGATACTCAGGGGGAACAGGGTGTCCTCTAACACGAGACTCATAATAATACCAGCCACCCCCCACATATACGAAGAGGCATTGAGGCGTGGCTACATAAAGACATTCATCCATGCAGGCGCTATAATAAGCCCGCCCACCTGTGGGCCCTGCCTTGGTGGACACATGGGCATACTGGCAGAAGGAGAGAGGGCACTTGCCACGACCAATCGTAACTTTGTCGGCAGGATGGGGCATCCAAAGAGCGAGGTCTACCTTGCAAACCCTGCAGTTGCAGCTGCAACGGCCGTAAAGGGTAGAATAGCACATCCAGATGAAGTGGTAAAACACTGAGAAAAGGAGGAAACCCGAAGATGAAATTGAAGGGAAGGGTGTGGAAGTTCGGCTCCGACATAGATACAGACCGTATAATACCAGCCCGTTATCTCAACACAACAGACCCAAAGGAACTGGCTCAACACTGCATGGAAGACGAAGACCCCGAGTTTGCAAAGAAAGTAAGGGAAGGGGACATAATCGTGGCAGACAAGAACTTTGGCTGTGGCTCCTCCCGTGAGCACGCTCCAATTGCCATAAAGGCATGTGGTGTGAGCTGTGTTATTGCAAAGAGCTTTGCAAGGATATTTTACAGAAACGCCTTCAACACGGGGCTACCAATACTTGAATGCCCGGAGCTTGTGGACCAGACCGAGACAGGCGATGAGCTCGAGGTGGACATATCAACAGGCATAATACGCAATATCACAAAGAATAAAACCTTCAGGGCACAGCCCATACCGCCATTCATGCAGGAACTTATAAGTGCAGGAGGATTGATGGAATGGATAAAAAGAAAGGGACTGGTATGATGAAGAAAGAGAACCACAAAAGCAAGCTCCTTTCCACCGAGAAACTCCTTATCGAGAACAAGACCATACATGTGGACTT
>DRQE01000196.1 GCA_011371515.1 Deltaproteobacteria bacterium | reverse complement strand
AGAGGCCTTCGATGCAGGGGCAAGGACCTTCGGGGAGAACTATGTGCAGGAAGCACAGGAAAAGATAGAGAAACTCAAGAGAAAGCCCATCAAGTGGCACTTCATAGGCCATCTACAGAAAAACAAGGCAAAGTACGCCGTGGAACTCTTCCACATGATAGAGACTGTGGACTCCCTTGGCCTTGCAAAGGAACTCTCCAAGAGGGCACAGAAACCCATAGATGTGCTCATACAGGTGAACATAGCAAAGGAAAAGACCAAGGCAGGTGTGGAGATAGACGAGGTTGAAGACCTTGCAGAGGCTATCTCCACACTCGATAACCTTCGTCTTAAGGGGCTTATGACCATACCCCCCTATAACGAGAACCCCGAGTTCTCAAGACCTTACTACATGACCCTCAGACGCATAGCAGAGCGTATAAAAAGGCGCAACATACCGGGGGTATCCATGCAGGAGCTCTCCATGGGTATGTCCCACGACTTCGAGGTGGCAATAGAAGAAGGGGCAACCATCATAAGGGTAGGACAGGCCATATTTGGCGAAAGACCCTCAAAAAAGAAGTCAAAGTGACCGATGGATACAGGTAGGAACATAGGGTTCATAGGCGCAGGCAACATGGCAGAAGCCCTTATAAATGGCTTTATCTCTTCAGGGCTTGTAAGCCCCGGTAGAATATTCGCCTCGGATAAGGTGAAAGAAAGGCTTCTGTGGCTTGCCGAAAGATACGAGATAACGGTGTACAACAAAAACTACGAGGTCGCCGCAAACTCTGATATAATATTTCTTACCATAAAGCCACAGGATGTAGAGGCAGCCCTTAAGGATATTGCAGAGCTTATGGACGAGACAAAACTCATCGTCTCGGTGATGGCAGGCAAGACCATTGACACACTACACTCCATCCTTGAAAGAAGTGGTGTTGGCACCCATCCACCCATAATAAGGGCTATGCCCAATACCCCCGCACTTATAAGAGAAGGTGCCATAGGGCTATATGCAGAAGGCAGGGTAAAAGAGGAGGATGTAACACTTGTAAAAAGGCTCTTTGGTTCCGTGGGGGTTGTGGTAGAGCTCGAGGAGGAAGGGCTTCTTAACACTGTAACGGCACTAAGCGGAAGTGGCCCTGCCTATGTATTTCTCTTAATAGAGGCACTCATAGAGGCTGGTATCAGGGGTGGGCTTACACCAGACGATGCAAGGACACTTGCCGTGCAGACGGTGGCAGGCGCAGGAAGGCTTCTTAAAAAGACTGACAGCTCACCAGAAGAGCTTATAAAACGGGTTGCCTCCCCCGGAGGCACAACAATCGCAGGCCTTAGTGTGCTTGAAAAAGCAGGCTTTAAGGATATAATCTTAAAGACCGTAGAGGCTGCAAAAAGGCGGGCAGAAGAGCTCGCAGAGGAGGACTGAGAAAGGTGTTTGTCTTTGCAAATCTCTTGAACGCACTGGCTATAATACTCTCATGGGCCCTTACCATATACATGTGGATAATCATAATAAGGGCTCTCATCTCATGGGTGAATCCAGACCCCTACAACCCCATAGTGCAGTTCCTCTATAATGTAACAGAACCTGTGCTCTATCCGATAAGAAAGAGGCTGCCCTACATGGGTGGCATAGACATCTCTCCCCTTATAGTGCTTCTGATTATAATATTTTTGCAGAGCTTTCTCGTGGCAACCATAAGGGACATGGCAATTCGTATGAGCGGCTTCTAAAAAGGAGGTAACCAATGGGTATAACCCCGATAGAACTCAAGGAATTTCAGCTCAGAAGAGCCGCCTTTGGCTACAATCGTAAGGATGTGGAAACCCTTAGAGAGCTCTGTGTGGAGGCTCTAACAGAGGCAACAAAAGAGATAGACAGGCTTAAGGCAGAACTCCAAGCAGCGGAAGAAAGACTTTCAGAGCACGAAAGAAGAGAATCGCTGCTTAAAGACACAATAACCACTGCCCAGAAGATGGTGGAAGAGCTCAAGACCAACGCCCGCAAGGAGGCAGACCTCATTGTGGCAGAGGCACAGCACGAGGCAGACCGCATCATCGAGCAGGCACACCAAGAGGTGGCAAAACTCAGAGAGCACCTTCTTGAGCTTAAACGCCAGCGGGTTGAGTTCGAGACAGAGCTTCGCTCACTTCTCACATACCACATGAACCTTATAGAGACGGGCGAAAAAGAGGCACAGAAGGTTGAAGAAGAGGCATCGAAACTGCGCTTCTTCAAAAAGATAGATGAGTGAACTTCCCTTCCTCGAGACTACAGATGAGGGGCTCATCCTTTCAGTCTATGTGCAGCCCTCTGCCAGAAAGGATGAAGTATGTGGACTCCATGCAGGCTCCCTTAAGATAAGGCTCAATGCCCCACCTGTGGATGGAAAGGCGAACAAAAGGCTTACCGAGTATCTATCAGGACTCTTCAGTATCAAGAAGTCCTCTGTTGAGATAATAAGTGGCCAGACCTCACGGACAAAGAGGGTTAAACTTTCTGGCATAAAAAAAGAAAGGGCAGAGAGTATACTCTCTGCCCTTATTGATTGAGTCCTCTGTAACTACTTTATCAGCTTTCACAGAAGGCTTTAAGAAGCTTTGCCCTCGTTGGATGGCGCAGCCTTCTTATAGCCTTTGCCTCTATCTGGCGCACCCTCTCTCTTGTAACACCAAGCACCTTGCCCACCTCTTCGAGGGTGTAGTCCTGCCTTTCGCCTATTCCGAAACGCATCCTCAAAACCTTCTGCTCCCTCGGTGTAAGGCTCTGTAGAGCCAGATCTGTCTGGTGTGCAAGGTCCTTCTCTATTGCCACATCCACTGGTGAAGGAGACTTTTCATCCTCTATGAAGTCTCCAAGTGAGCTCTCCTCGTCATCACCTATTGGTGTTTCAAGGCTCAGGGTCTGCTTCATAAGCCTCAGGATTCTTCTGAGCTTGGAGATGGGTATGTCCATCCTTTCGGCTATCTCTTCGGGGTCTGGCTCTCTGCCAAGCTCTTTAAGGAGCTGCCTCGAGGTCTGAAGCAGCCTGTTTATGGTCTCTATCATGTGAACAGGTATTCTTATGGTTCTACCGTGGTCTGCAATGCTTCTGGTTATTGCCTGTCTTATCCACCATGTGGCATAGGTTGAGAACTTGTAGCCCTTCTTGTAGTCGAACTTGTCCACCGCCTTCATAAGGCCTATGTTGCCTTCCTGAATGAGGTCCGAGAACTTAAGCCCCAGATTCACATACCTTTTTGCAATGCTCACCACAAGCCTCAGGTTTGCCTCAATGAGCCTTCTTTTTGCCTCCTGCATGTTGGCATTGTGGTATTTTACCTCTTCAGCAAGTTTTCTTAGCTCAGCCCTCTTCATGCCGAGCTTTTTCAGCACCCTTCTTACCCTGAGCTTTGCCCTCTGGCTCTTCTTCGGACCCCTTTTGGCTTCTTCTCTTTCAAGAAGCCTTTCAAGCCTTATTATTCTCTCAACTATCCTTGAGATGATGTTGGAGCTTAAGTTTATATCCTTAAGCACCTTGTAGGCATTTTCAGGCTTTCTTCTCTTAAGGCTTTCGAGCCTTGCGAGCACCTCTTTCGTGGTCTCCTCGTCGAACTGCCCCTCTTCGGGCTCCTCAAGGAGTTTTCTTATGGAGGCTTTCTCTTCCTTTATCCTCTTAACGAACCTGAGTATCTCACGCATTGCAAAGGGGCTTGAGAGTGTGAGCTTCTTAAGGGCTGTGCGTGAGTCCTCAATCCTCTTTGCGAGCACTATCTCCTCTTCTCTTTTAAGAAGAGATACCGCCCCCATCTCCTTCATGTAGATTCTTACGGGGTCTTCTACCCTTTCGACCTCTTCGAAGATGTCCTCTTCCTTGACCTCCACCAGCTCTTCCTCTGTTGAGACATCCTCGGCAGTATCCACCACCTCTATACCGAGCTCACCAAGGGTCTCGAGGAGATTGTCCATCTCCTCAACAGAGAAGTTCTGGTCGGAAAAGGCCTCGTTTATCTCATCGTAAGTGAGAAATCCCTTCTCTCTTCCAGTATTTATGAGAGAGAGAAGGTCATTGTTATTGTTGTTGTTATTTGTTGTATTTGTGGTGTTGTTCCCCATAAAGCATCACCGTCTGTCTATAGATTTTTTCAAAATAAAAATAATATCATAATACCAAAATATATGTCAAGCAAAAATTTTTTATTTTTGCCTTTCTTTATTATTAATTATATGCCCCTTTTGTCAGGGTGTAAAGGGTGGTTGACAGTCTTATGTACTCTTCCGGCAAGATTCCGTCCGGTCTTGTGGTTGGCAGGATCCCCGTAGCCTCGAGGGCTTCTTTGAGTAGAGCCTGCGGAACGAGTGCCTTAAGGGCATTGTATATGGTCTTTCTTCTCTTGGAAAATGCAGCGTTCACCACCTTTCTGAACAGTGGTTCAACATCTCTTTCTACGAGGGGAGCCTCTCTCATCTTCAGCGTGAATACCGTGGATACCACCTTTGGCTGTGGCCTGAAAGAGCCCGGCATTATGTTGAACTCCCTTTTTACCTCCCCGTAGGCATAAAGCACGACTGTGAGCACCCCATATGCCTTCGTGCCACACCGTGCGGTAATCCTTTCGACCACCTCACGCTGGAGGGTGAGCACCATACGGTCGAATGCCTCCCACTGGTCCACGAACCTGAAGAGTATGGCTCCACTTATGTTATAGGGCAGATTCGATACAACCTTTATCTTTTTTCGGTACTTATGGCTTAACTCTTTAAAGTCCACCCTGAGGGCATCGGCCTGAAGCAGGGTAAAGTTGGGATGGCTGGAAAACCTCTCTTTTAAGAAAGCTACAAGCTCTGAGTCTATCTCTATGGCAATAACGGTTGCCCCACTTTCAAGAAGCCTTTCTGTAAGCACCCCTGTACCGGGCCCTATCTCAACCACAAGGTCATCGGCTGAAAGGCTGGCAAGCCTTGCAATCTTGTCCACCACACCCTGATTTACGAGAAAATGCTGTCCGTATTGCTTCTTTGGCTGCATAGTGTCTATTCTTCAAAGGTGGGTATGGCGGTTACATCCATACTGGCAACCATGCCCTTTTCAAGAAGGTGGCAGGCATAGGCTGCAACCATCGCACCATTGTCACTACAGTATCTGGGGGCTGGTATGTGGACCTTTATTCCACCTTCTACTTCCAGCTCCTTGAGCCTCTCTCTCAACCTTGAGTTACAGGCAACCCCACCACAGACAACCACATCTTTAACCCCTGTCTGCTCGGCTGCCCAGAGGACTTTCTGGGTGAGCACATCCACCACAGCCTCCTGAAAACTTGCGGCAATGTCTCTGAGCTCCTTTGTTGTAACGAGCCTGCCATAGCTCCTCAGATGATTTAGTACCGCTGTCTTGAGCCCGCTGAAGCTGAACTCAAGGTTATCCTTCGATATATAGGGACGCTTGAACTCCACAGCCTGTGGGTTGCCCTCCTTTGCGAGCCTGTCTATGGCAACACCACCCGGATAGCCCAGCCCCAGAAGTTTTGCCACCTTGTCGAATGCCTCACCTGCTGCATCATCCCGTGTGTGTCCCAGAGACTGAAAGTCAAGGTGGTCTTTTACGAGAAAAAGGCTCGTGTGTCCCCCTGACACGACGAGTGCAACAAAGGGAAAAGATGGTCCACCCTCTGTCTTACCATCCAGAAATATGGCATGCACATGTGCCTTTATGTGGTTTACTGCAAGAAGGGGCTTTTCTGCGGCATAGGCAAGGGCTTTGGCAAAGGCTATACCCACAAGTAGTGAGCCCGGAAGCCCCGGACCAACCGTAACACCCACACCGTCTATGTCCTCAACCTTAAGGCACGCATCCTTAAGGGCTTTCTCCACCACAGGCACTATACTTTCCGTATGCCTTCTCGAGGCAAGCTCTGGCACCACCCCGCCGTATTCGGCATGCACCTCATCCTGCGAGGCAACCACACAGGAAAGCACCTCATGGGCGTCTCTTACGACTGCTGCAGATGTATCGTCGCAGGAGGTCTCTATACCCAGAACCACCATGCTGTCTAACCTTCAAGCTCCTTTCTTATACTTACCACCGCCCTTACGAACTCTTCCACATGACTTCTTTTGTTGAAATAACCCGGGCTTACCCGTATTGCTCCCGAAGGATAGGTGCCGGCAGTCCGATGTGCATCAGGGGCACAGTGGGTTCCGCAGCGCACCATTGTGGAGAACCTCTCGTCAAGCAGCCTTCCCACCTCTTCAGGAGACACGCCGTTTATGGTAAAGGATACAAGGGATACCCTCTCTTCAGGGTTCAGGGGACCGAGCACTGTAACACCTCTTATACGAGCAAGCTCTTCCAGAAGGTAGCCAACAAGCTCCTTTTCATGGTGCCTTATCTTTGCAAGTCCCTCTTCGAGCACGAAATCCACCCCCTCACCGAGCCCGCCAATACCGGGGGTGTTGAGGGTGCCTGTCTCAAGCCTCTCGGGCATCTCAAAGAGCTGGTCTCCTTCGGCAGCACCACCGTCTATAAGGGGATCAACCTCAAGCCCCTCTCTTATATAGACAAATCCTGTGCCCTGTGGCCCATATAGTGCCTTGTGCCCTGTGCCAACCAGTATGTCTATATTCATCTCTTCAGGGTACACCCCGATAATGCCCACTGTCTGTGCACCATCCACCATAAGGGGAATGTCTCTCTTTTTGAGAAACTCGCCTATCTCGGAGACGGGCTGTATGGTGCCCAGAACATTAGAGGCATGCACAATGCAGACAAGCCTTGTCCTTGGAGTAATGGCAGCCTCTACATCCTCTGGCTCGACAAGATCCACCCTTTTTGAACCCCTGAGCTTTGTAACCCATATGCCCTCTTTCTCGAGCCTTCTCAGGGTTCTTGCAACAGAGTTGTGCTCGAAGGCAGTGGCTATCACATGGTCTCCCCTGCGCAGCATACCCTTAAGCACCGTGTTTATGCCCTCTGTTGCGTTCTTGGTGAAGGCTATGCGTGAGGAATCCCTTACCTTAAGAAGCCGTGCAAGGCTCTCTCTTGCGGAAAATACTATTCTACTTGCATAGAGTGAAAGCCTGTGGGCACCCCTTCCGGGATTACCGCCCACCTCTTTTAGCACATATTCTACCTTTCTTATGACCCTTTCGGGCTTTGGATAGCTTGTTGCAGCGTTATCGAGATATATCATGGTCTTACCTCTGTCTCACAGGTCTAAAGGTCTTTAGATTGTTTCAGAGTTCCACCCTTCTGTCAAGGGCTCTGTACTGAATTGCCTCTGCCACATGATGTGCCCTTATGTCAGGGCTTTGCTCGAGGTCTGCAATGGTTCTTGCCACCTTGAGTATCCTTGTGTATGCACGGGCAGAAAGAGAAAATCGCTCCATCGCACTCTCAAGCAGTGCGGCTGCCTGTGAGTCGAGCACACAGTGTCTTTTAACTGCCCTCTCGTCCATCATGGCGTTGTTTCTTATGGGGCTGTCTTTGAAGCGTTCTTTCTGTAGCTCTCTTGCTGCAAGAACACTTTCGCGCATCTCGCAAGAAGTGCGCGAGGCTGCTTTGTGGGCAAGTTCCTTGAAGTCCACCCTTGCCACCTCACAGTGCACATCTATACGGTCAAGAAGTGGGCCAGAGAGTTTTGCCCTGTATCGCTCTATTACAGGTGGGGTGCACCTGCATTCTTTTGTGCTGTCGCCAAGGTAGCCACATGGACAGGGGTTTGTTGCACACACAAGCATAAACCTTGCAGGAAAGACCATTGAGACCTGTGCCCGTGCCACGGTAATAGAGCCATCCTCAAGGGGCTGACGCATGGCATCGAGCACGTTTCTTCTGAACTCGAGCACCTCGTCGAGAAAGAGCACCCCATTGTGGGCAAGGCTTATCTCACCGGGGCGTGGTATCTGTCCACCACCAATGAGTCCTGCATCTGATATTGTATGGTGTGGTGTGCGGAAGGGTCTTTCTGTAACGAGTGCGGTGCCAGCTGGCAGAAGGCCTGCCACACTGTGTATGCGGGTAACCTCTATTGCCTCGTCAAGGCTCATTGGCGGAAGTATGCCGGGAAGCCTTCTTGCAAGCATTGTCTTACCAGCACCGGGTGGACCTATAAGAAGAAGGTTATGCCCGCCTGCTGCAACCACCTCAAGGGCACGCTTTACATGTTCCTGCCCCCTCACATCCGCCATATCGGCAGCGTAACGCTGGCTACCAAGAAGGTTTCCTGCCTCTACCCTTCGGGGCTCAAGGTTTCTTTCACCATTTACGAACTCCACAACCTCTACGAGGCTTTTCACCCCAAACACATCTATACCATCCACTATGGCTGCCTCAAGGGAGTTCTCCTCTGGCACTATAAGTGCCTTTGCCATCTTCCTTACTGCCAGAGCCACAGGAAGCACACCCCTTACGGGCTTTACCTCTCCGTTGAGTGAGAGCTCACCCAGCATAAGATAGCCCTCAAGGTTATCCCTTTTTACCACACCATCTGCAGCCAGTATGCCCATGGCTATGGGAAGATCGAAGGAGCTTCCCTCTTTTTTGAGGTCTGCAGGGGCAAGGTTGATTGTAAGTCTGCCTGCAGGAAAGCTGTAGCCAGAGTTCTTTATGGCTGCCCTCACCCGCTCTCTGCTCTCCTTTACAGCATTGTCAGGAAGCCCCACGGTGGTAACCGAAGGCAACCCTCTGGAGCTATCCACCTCCACCTCAACGGGCAGGGCGTCTATGCCAACAACGGTGGCTGAAAGGATGCGTGAAAGCATGGCCTAATATATGACAGGGGTGCCCATATTCTGGTTTGGTCCTCCGTTAAGGAGTTTCACCAGACTGAATCCATCAGAAAAGTAATCTATTATATTCAGACACCCGTAGTCCTGCTCTATCCTGAAAAAGTTCTCTACATCAAGCCCCATGGCATCACAGAGTATGACCCTGTTGACCCCTCCATGGGCAACTATACAGATATTTTTGCCTCGATGCCTGTCCAGTATATCCTTAAGAGCTGGCAGTACCCGTGCCTTAAGCTCTACGAGGGTCTCTCCACCGTCCACACCTTTCGTTGCAAGGTCTCTGAATGTAAAGTCCTTTGCAGAGGGGAACCTCTCTACCACCTCGCTTCTCGTAAGCCCCTCCCACATGCCAAGGTATATCTCTCTGAGTGCTGCCACTGCCTCAACATTCATGCCCCTCTTTTCTGCCAGTACAAGGGCACTCTTGTAGGATCTTTTAAGATCACTTGAGTATATGGCAGAAAGCTCCACATCTTTAAGATACTCTGAAAGGTGTTCAAGCTCTCTTCTGCCTTCCTTGCTTAACTCAACATCGTTGTGTCCGTTGTAGCGTGGTTCCTCATGACCAACCACCCTTCCGTGGCGCACAAGAAAGAGCCTTGTGGTTTCCATACCTCAGAACTCTACCCCCTTTCGTGCCTTTATACCCTCATCAAATGGATGCTTTATCTTCAGCATCTCTGTAACATAGTCTGCCCTCATGACAAGCTCTGGTGGGGCATTCCTTCCGGTAAGCACCATCTCCAGAGAAGGTGGCTTTGTCTCTACAAGCTCTATTACCTCTTCGAGCGAAAGGTAGCCACCGTTTACAGCGCTCATAATCTCGTCGAACACAACCATGTCGAAGGGCTTCTTTTCAAGCCTCTTTTTTGCGTATTCGAAAAGTGCCTGCACTTCTTCTTTCACCTTCTCCTGTGGCAGCTTTTCCTTCTGGAACATAGGGTGTTTCATGTCTCCCCTTAAAAGTTCCACATCCTTAAGACAGGTGCGTATTATGTTCTTCTCACCTGCAGGGTCGTTCTCTCTTTTAAAGAATTGCACAAAGAGCACCTTCCAGCCCCAGCCCGTAGCCCTCATGGTAAGCCCAAGGGCAGCGCTGGTCTTACCCTTGCCATCACCTGTGTATATGTGCACAAGCCCTTTCTTCTGAGTCATTCGAAAAAGACCTTAAGGATCTTGCTTCTTGCAGGGTGCCGCAGTTTTCTAAGCGCCTTCTCTTCTATCTGCCGTATTCTTTCGCGTGTAACATTGAAACGGCGGCCCACCTCTTCAAGGGTGTGGTCTGTACCGTCGTCCATGCCGAAGCGCATCCTTATTATCTTTGCCTCACGCTCGGTAAGGGTGGCAAGCACCTCATCCATGCACTCTGAAAGTTTGGCGTTTATGGTTGCCTCCTGTGGTGAGGGAGTAGACTCATCGGCTATGAAGTCACACAGTATGGCACGCTCGTCATCACTTACAGGGGTATCGAGCGAGAGCGGGCGATGCATTATCTCCAGCAGCTTTTCCACCCTTTCTGAAGGCATGTCCACCCTTTCTGCGAGTTCCTCCGCACTGGGTGAGCGCCCGTGTTCCTGCACAAATCTTCTTGCCACGCGCTGAACCCTGTTTATGGTCTCTATCATGTGTACTGGGATACGGATGAGCCTTGCCTGATCCGAGATTGCACGGGATATGGCCTGTTTTATCCACCATGTGGCATAGGTGGAAAACTTATATCCTCTTTTGTACTCAAACTTTTCCACAGCCCTTATGAGTCCTATGTTGCCCTCCTGCACAAGGTCCAGTAGCGGCATACCCCTGTTAAGAT
Source organism: Deltaproteobacteria bacterium (assembly GCA_011371515.1). Classification (GTDB taxonomy): domain Bacteria; phylum Desulfobacterota; class GWC2-55-46; order GWC2-55-46; family DRQE01; genus DRQE01. The sequence goes on along the minus strand of DRQE01000196.1, from coordinate 9,866 downwards.
ACCTTCGTGCAATACTTACAACAAGCCTGAGGTTAGCCCTCAGGAGTGTGTGCTTTGCCTCGTTTATATCATTCATGGTCTTCTCAACCGCCCGCAGCTTTCGTGTTATCGGAAGGCCACCTGTGCCAGCAAGTCTCTCTATCTCTTTAAGCTCCTTTTTGAGTGCATCAAGCCTTCTCTTTGTGGCCCTTCCATTCCCTGTGGCAAGCCTTCTTTCGGCCTCTCTTATTCTTCGCTTTATGGCCCTGTGTCTTCTTGCATAAAAGGCAAGCCTTTCTGAAAGTCTTTCAAGCAGATCTGTGCCCACACTTATGTTTACAAGAAGCCTTACAAGAGAGGCGTCCTTTACCTCTCCGTTCAGACCCTTAAGCCTTCTGTAGCGGTGTCTGAAGCTATTTATCTTTCTTAAAAGTTCTTCCTTTTCGTAGTCATCATCCTGAAATATACGGGGGCTGCAACGCTCAAGCTCTTCTGCAAGGATCTCTGTCTTGAGAAACTCTTTTATAAGGGTCCTGCGCCCATCGTCTATCTTTCTTGCAAGCTCTTTCTCTTCTGTTCTCGTAAGGAGGGTGTTCTCTGAGATTTCCCTGAAGTACTCCTTTACAGGGTCAATCTCTCTGCGCTCTGCCACTGCTGGGATTGGCTCCTCAGTTGCCATCTCCTGCAACGGTGGGCTTACCTCCACTGCTTGTTCTTTCTTCTTCAATGTCCCCTCTCCAGTTGTTCCTTTCTGATTCCAAGCCTCTGAAGTATCTCCTTTGCCATCTCCTCTCTTCCACTCTCTTCAAGTCTTTTTACAAGCTCTATAACACTGGGATTAAGCGATGGTCTCATAATATCTCTTCTCATTATCTTATCAACAGAGTCCTGCAACATTCGTTCGGGCTTCTCTATGAAGCCGTCCTCTTCTTTAAGCACCGTCTCTGTTATAAATGCCTTTATCCTGTCATCCTCTGTAAGCTCTGCAAGGCTTAAGACCTCTCTTACAGTCCTACCATTAAAACCCTTTTTCACAACCTCTGCAACCCCTTTAAGAAAGGGGTCTTTGAAACGCTCAAGCGCCTCTTCAACTCTTGTATCATAAAGATGGGGGTTTCTTAGCACCACCTTGAGTATGGTAAGTTCTGTAAGGTCGAAGGCAGGCCGTCTTTCTTTCTTTTCTTTTCTCGGGGCTTTCTCTTTCATCGCATCCATTACTGCCTGCGGGCTTACCCCGAGCACAAAGGCAACCTGTGATGCGTAGTGCTCTCTTCTTACAGGGTCTCTAAGGGTCTTAAGGTATGGTAATACTTCCTTTAGATACCTCATCTTGCCTTCGGCACTGTCTGTGGGGTGGTGTTTTTTAAGCTCTGCAAGGTAGAAATCAAAGAGTTCTACTCCCTGCTCAACCTTCTTAAGCAGGGCACTGGCGCCGTTTTTTCTTACAAACTCATCAGGGTCTGTGCCATCTATAAGGACCACCCGTGGGATAACCTCCTCATCAAGAAATGTGGCAAGCCCTCTTAAGGCTGCCTTTCTGCCAGCCTCGTCACCATCGAAAAGGGTGTATATACGGGTTGTATAACTTCTGAGTGTTCTTATGTGGTTCTGTGTGAGGGCTGTTCCCATGGTGGCAACTGCCTCGGTTATACCTGCCATATGTAGAGATATGAGGTCAAAGTAGCCTTCAACAACAAGTGCCCTGTCTTTCTTCCTTATAGACTCCTTCGCCTGCCAGAGCCCGTAGAGGATGCTTCCTTTTTTGAAGACCTCGGAGTCTGAAGAGTTCAGATACTTGGGCTCCCCTCCATCCAAAACCCTTCCGCCGAAACCCACGGTTCTTCCCCTTACATCCTTTATGGGAAAGATTATCCTGTTTACAAATATTGAATAATGGCCCCTGTCCCTTTTCCTTATGAATCCTGTGCGCTCAAAGGTTGCAGGGTTTATGCCGTTTTTTCTTAGATACTCACAGAGTCTTTCAGCACCAGCGGGAGCATAGCCAATGCGAAACTGCTCTATAACATCCTCTGTCAAGCCGCGCGCTTTGAGATACTCCCTTGCCCTCAAGCCTTCTCGGCTCTTGAGCATACCGCAGAAAAAGTGCTCTGAAAGAAGCAGTGCCTTGAAAAGCTCCTCTCTTTGTCTGTTTTCTGGGCTCCGGTATTCCTTAAGCTCTATGCCGTATCTTCTCGCAAGGGTTCTTACGGCATCTGTAAAACCCAGCCCTTCTTGGCGCATAAGGAAGGTTATAACACTGCCTCCAGTATGGCAGCCGAAACAATAGAAGAGCTTTTTGTCCTCATTTACGGTAAAAGAGGGGGTCTTCTCCGCGTGGAAGGGACAGAGTGCCACATAGTTTGCACCCCGCTTCTTAAGAGGCAGGTAGCCAGAAATAACCTCCACTATACTGACACGCTCTATGATTTCGTCTATCTTTTCTCTTGGTATCATCTTATCTCCACAATCGTAACCCCTTCACCCCCTTCATGAGGTGGTGGTGAGTGGAAGCCCCTTACAAGGCTGTTCTCTGAAAGATACTCCCTTATGGCACGCCTTAGCCTGCCCGTGCCTATGCCGTGTATAACCTCTATCTTCTCGACCCCATTCATATGTGCCTTATCTATTGCCCGTTCAAGTTCTCTTATTGCTTCTTCACTTCTTTTGCCTATAAGGTTTATCCTTATAGGCACCTGTGAGGTAGAGACTGTGGTAGAAAAAGCCCCTTCCCTTTTCTTCTCTTCCCTGAACTCTTCAATATCTTTACAGTCAACGGCAATCTTAAGGCCCTTTTCCAGCAGAAGCTCTGCCCTCTTCTCAGTAGCCCATACCTTGAGAACCTTTCCCTTAAGCCCCCTACCCTTTATTATAACCATATCTCCCTCTCGAGGGATATAGATTTTTTCTGGCCCAAGGCTCTGAGCAAACTCCCTTCTTAACCCTTTTAAGCCTTCTTTAAGGCTCTTTTTTGTAACCCTTTCTTTCTCTTCGAGCTCTCTTATTCTTTTTTCAGCCCTCTTTATGAGCCTTTCAACTCTTTCCCTTGCACTCTCAACGAGTTTCTCCCTCTCTTCACGCAGCCTTTCAAGTGCCCTTTCCTTTCTTCTTTCAAGTTCTTCAAGCTCTCTTCTTATCTCAGAAAGCCTTCTCTTCTCCTCTTCCACCTCTTTTAGTGCCTTGAGGAACATGGTTCCAGCCCTGTCCATAAGTGTTTCTGCCCTCTTTATAACCTCTTCTGGTATGCCGAACCTTGCTGCAACCTCAAGGGCAAGGCTTTCACCCGGAAGCCCGTAATTGAGCCTGTAAAGGGGCGTGTGGGTTCTGCGATCGAACATAACAGAGGCATTCTGAAATCCCTCTGCCTTGAGGGCATAGGCCTTTATGGTGTTTATATGTGTGGTGGCAACGGTTCTTGTGCCCCTCTGCCTGAGTTCTTCAAGCACTGCTATTGCAAGGGCACCACCTTCCTGCGGGTCTGTGCCTGTGCCTATCTCGTCTATAAGGACAAGGCTTTTATCTGTTGCCTCTCTGAGTATTGCTGACACACGCTGCATGTGGCCTGTAAAGGTGCTTATATCTTCTGTTATGTCCTGACGGTCTCCTATGTCTGTGAACACCTTCTCGAAGATCACAAGCTCGCTACCCTCTTTGGCACATATGGCAAGCCCTGTTTGAGCCATAAGCACACTCAACCCAAGGGTCTTGAGAGTTACGGTCTTACCCCCTGAGTTTGCCCCTGATATGATGAGCACTTCCTTCTCAGAGACTATATCAACAGGCACCACCTTCAGTTCTCCTTTAAGCTCCCTTACGACAAGTAGCGGATGCCTTGCCCCCTTAAGCCTTATGGTGCCACCCTTTTTAAGGGTCGGTATGGTTGCATCGAGATAGCCCATAAGCTCTGCCCTTGCAAGAAGTAGATCAATCTTGGCAATACGGCACATGTCCTCAACAAGGCTCTGGCTCTCCTCTCTTACCATGGCAGTAAGCTCTCTCAATATCCTTTCTACCTCTTCCTGCTCTTCCTTTTTTAACACAGAGACCCTGTTATTCAGTTCCACCGCCTCGAAGGGCTCTATGTAGTAGGTTGCCTCTGTTGAGGACCTACCCTGTATAATACCCTTTACAGATGTGTAATAGGTTGCCTTCACACAGAGGACGAGCCTGTCGTCTATTATTGAAAATGGCACCTCTTCGCGCAGGTAGTCCTTTATGGGGCTCTTCTTTACAAGCCTTTCGAAAAGAGAGCGAAGTCTCATTCTTCCCTCTGATAGTTCCTCTCTTATCTCCATAAGTCTTATAGAGGCTGTATCCTTTATAAAGCCCTCGTCATCGAACACCTCTTCAAGACGGGCTGTAAGGGCTGGAGAGGTAGAGAGGGAATCTATAAGGGCAAAGAATGTGGGATATTCTTTTCTGAAGGGCTCACTCAAAAGCGCCTTGAGGGATGCCATAGCCTTAAGGGTCTTTTTGAGCTTTAATAGTTTATCCTGCCCTAATGATGCACCCGTGCGTATGTGGGCTTTAAGAAGTGGAGTTATGTCTTCTATGTCCGAGAGCTGGGGTCTTTCAGGGGATGCAGCTATACGGGCTGCCTCTTCGAGTTCTGAAAAGAGGGAGCTTATCTTTTCAAAGGATGTATGTGGGGTTAGTCTCTGTGCCTGTCTTCTGCCCTCTTCTGTTGTTGCAAATCTTGAGAGCTCTTTTAGTATGTCCTGATACTGAAGATTCTCGAAGGTTACTCTATCCACGGCACCAAGGGGTTATCTACGGGCTCTTTTCCTCTTTATTCTTCTGAACCCCGAGCACTCCATTACCTCCACATCCTCTGTGAATATGGCATCGAAAAGAAGGTTCATCCCCAGATTATCGCTTGCAATATGGCCTGCTATAACCACATTGAGGTGGTGTTTTTGTGCCTCCTTGCGGTGGTCCTCACTCATGTGCATACCCACTATGGTTCCCACACCTGCCCGTGAAAGCCCTTCGTAGAGCCTTTTATTGCCAGATGTTCCACCTGTCATGTCCACGAAGACCTTTCCCGCCCTCCTCTTCTTTGAGCCAACTATAATCCTTGGCCCAAAGGCTGTTGCCTTTGCCTCTTTGTATTCAGGTATGTCGTGGAGAATGTCGAGTATGTCGGACACATAGCGTGGCTCTTCTTTGTCGAAAAGTGTCTGAAGGTATGTTGCGGCACAGTTGTCTGCAGGTGTGTGGATGCACATAAATGGTATGTCCAGAAGCCTTGCCACATCCACAGCCCTTGTATGGTTTGCAGGCATGAGCCTTCGCTCGACCTCTTTTATTCTCTCGTCCATCAGGTCCTCACCTATGTGGATGGGCAAGCCCTGCTTGTGAAGTATGCCTGCCTGCATGTGCATTACCTCGTAGAGGGTTGCCATAGCCCTGCCTTCAGGGTGATGGGCTATCACGAGGTCACAACCTGTCCTCTCCCTCAGTCGGTCGGCAAGGAGTAGTTCGCCCACCTCTATGTCTATACCAACGAGCACCTTTTTTACTTTTCTGGCGGGCTCACCATAGAGTATCCTTGTGTCTGAATAGGGGTTGGTAAGGCGTTCTCTGTCGAACTCCTCTTTTTCTTTGCCCTTTAGCTTCTGGAACTCCTTCTTTGCCCTTTTCAGTTCCTCTTCTACCTCTCTCTTTCCACGGGGGTCCTTTGCTATACCCTGTTTTATGGCACCTTCATAAATATCTTTTATCTTCATGGCAATCTTCCCTTGTTTGTTTTTTTATAAAAAACTTCTGTGATGCAGAATTGTCAGGACATATCTGTAGGGGTTTCAGCCTTCAAGAAGCCCTACCACAATCTGTTGAACGAGCTTTCCATCTGCCCTGCCCTTAACCTTTGGCATGAGGGCTTTCATGACTTTACCCATATCCTTCTTTGAGGTGGCAGATACCTCTTCTATACACTCTTTTGCGAGTCTTTTTATCTCTTCTTCGGAAAGCTCTTCTGGCAGGTATTCTTTGAGTATGGCAAGCTCTTTCTCTTCTTTCTCAACAAGGTCTGTTCTGCCGCCCTTTTTGAAACCCTCTATGGACTCACGCCTCTGTTTTGCAAGCCTCTGGGCAACCTCCACAACATCTTCGTCGGTAAGCTCTCTGCGAAGCTCTATCTCGCGATTCTTGAGGGCTGACAGAAAGAACCTCAGACAATTAACTCTGAACCTGTCTCCACTCTTTTGTGCCTCTATAAGGTCCTTTTTAATCTTATCTATGATTGCCATAACAACTTTTAACTGCTCTTTTTGAGTTCCACAAGAACGAGTTTTACCACAGCCTTGAGGGTATCGAAAACCCCTATTCCCTTTGTTGCAACTGCCTCGAAGTCTGGCACACTGTCCACATTGAGGATACGGCGCATCTCTTCCACGGGCACACAGTCTGGAATGTCTCTTTTGTTGTATTGAATGACATAGGGAATCTTCTCAAGGCTGTAGCCGTGTTCCTCAAGGTTTTCCTTCATGTTCTCGAAGCTCTCTATGTTGGCGTCCATCCTTTCGACCTGTGAGTCTGCCACGAACACTATGCCATCCACACCCTTGAGTATTAGCTTTCTTGAGGCATCGTAGAATATCTGCCCCGGCACAGTGTAGAGGTGAAACCTCGTTCTGAACCCCTTTATCTCTCCAAGGGCGAGTGGAAGGAAGTCAAAAAATAGGGTGCGCTCCGTCTCAGTGGCAAGAGAGACCATCTTACCTCTGGACTCTGGCCTCGTCTTGTTATAGATAAACTTCAGATTGGTTGTCTTGCCACAAAGACCCGGACCATAGTAGACTATCTTACAGTTTATCTCACGTGCAGAATAGTTTATAAATGACATACTTATTACTGTCCAAAGAGATTGTCTATATCTTCGTCCGTGATTTCCTCAAAGAGGTTCTCCTTTACCGTACCCTTCTCCATCCTCTTGAGTATCCTCTGTATGCAGTCGTTCAGTTTCTCACTTGCCTTTCTCACCCTGAGCCTTACGAGTCCCAGTGAGCTTCTGTCGTCGAATATCACAACCAGTATAACCCTCTGGCCCACAAGGGAGATGTGTATGTTATCCTTCTCACCTTCGTGGAAGAGTATTGAGAATTCCTTCTCACCTATAAGTTTTGCCAGCCCCCCTGTTGCAGCGATGTTACCTGCCGTAAGAGATGCCAGAGATGTGGAGTCTATACCATGGGTCTCTCCGCTTGAGGCTATAAGTTGTCCGTCCTTGTCCACAAGGTAGACACTCTTGGCATTTGCCTCCATTACCAGCCGTGAGATTATCTCCTCTATCTCTCTGAACTCATCCTCATACATTACCAGAGAGGATTGCACCATGGTTCAACCCCCCTTTGCGAGATAAAAGGCAAAGATATCTTAACAGAAACTCTGACAAAAAGCCACACTTCCTAAAACAGCCGCTTTCCATCGAGTGAGAGGAGTGTTTCCCAGTCTCTGTCCACCTCTTTCTGGAGCTCCTCTATAATGTGTCTGTTCTCTTCTTTGAAAAGATGTTTGAATCTGCCCTGTTTTTTAAGCCACTCTTCTATGGGCTTTTTCTCTTTCGGTTTGTAGTTGATCTTGAGCACTCCATCCTCTATCTCGTAAAGCGGCCAGTAGCATGTCTCAACGGCAAGTTTTGCATCCTCTATTGAGTCCTCTGGCTTCGTATACCAGCCAAGCGGGCATGGGGATATAACATTGAGGAAACATGCCCCCTTTATCTGAAATGCCTTCTGAGCCTTCTTCTCAAGGTCGCGCCAGTTATGTGGAGATGCCTGTGCAGCGTATGGAATCCTGTGTGCTGCCACTATGCGGGTAAGGTCTTTACGACGCTGCTGTTTACCCGGATGCACACTACCCGCAGGACTGGTTGTGGTGGCAGAACCAAAGGGGGTTGCACCAGAGCGCTGTATGCCCGTGTTCATATAGGCACCGTTGTCATAGCAGACATAGACCATGTCATGTCCCCTCTCAAGTGCACCCGAGAGTGCTTGGAAGCCTATATCATAGGTGCCTCCATCTCCACCGATGGCAAGGAACTTTATCTCCCTGTCCTGCGCAATCTTACCCCTTCTTTTTAGCACATTGTAGGCACTCTCTATACCGCTCATTGTGGCAGCAGCATTCTCGAAGGCAGAGTGTATCCAAGGTATCCTCCAAGATGTATAGGGGTATATGGTTGTTCCAACCTCAAGACAACCTGTGGCAGTGGTTGCAACCACGTGCTCACCTGCAGCCCTGAGTATAAGCCTCATTATCGGTGGTATTCCACAGCCCGCGCACAGACGGTGTCCACCGGTAAAACGCTCCTCTATCTGTGAAAGCTCTTTTAGTGTAGCCATATTCTTTACTCCTCCCCAAGATATGCTGAAAGTCTTTCGACCTTACCGGTCTCTACTACCTTGAAAAGCTCCTCATATACTCCTATGGCGTCTTCTGCGGTGTAATCTCTGCCACCAAGGCCAAATATGCGGTTTATAACCACAGGCCTTTCAGGTGCATCATAAAGTGAAGCCCTTATGTCTGTAAACAGTGGGCCACCGAAGCCGTTCATCGAGTCCGCCCTGTCAAGCACACATATGGCCTTACAGTGCTTCAGTGCCTCCATAATCTCCTCATGGGGGAATGGCCTGTAAAGACGGGGCTTGAGAAGGCCCACCTTTTTACCCTTACTTCTAAGCTCGTCCACTGCCACCTTTGTGGTGCCAGCAGCAGAACTTAAGACCACAACACAGACCTCTGCATCCTCGAGCCTGTAGGTTTCCATAAGCCCGTAGCTTCTGCCAAACCTCTGTTCAAACTCCTTTGCCACCTCAAGCACAACATCTTTAGAGGCTGCTATGGCCTTTGACTGCTGGTGTTTTATATCCATGTATGCATCTGGCAGTGTCATGGCACCAACCGTTATGGGGTTTTCTGTATCCAGAAGCGAGTAGGCTGGCTCATGCTCCCCTATAAAGTCCTTGACCTCGGCATCGTCTATGAGGGTGAGGTTTTCTATAGCATGGCTTGTTATGAACCCATCCATGCATACCATCACAGGGGTGAGCACCCTTTTATCCTCTGCAATGCGCACGGCCTGAAAGAGGTTGTCATATGCCTCCTGCACATTCTCTGAATAGAGCTGTATCCAGCCGGAGTCCCTTGCGCCCATGGAATCGGAGTGGTCACAGTGTATGTTTATAGGTGCAGAGAGTGCCCTGTTCACAACTGCCATAACTATTGGCAGCCTCAGCCCTGATGCCACATAGAGCATCTCCCACATGAGTGCAAGCCCCTGCGAGCTCGTTGCGGTCATAACCCTTGCCCCTGCTGCCGATGCCCCTATACAGGCGCTCATGGCAGAGTGCTCGCTCTCAACGGCTATAAGCTCTGTTGATACCTGACCATCGGCATAGTAGCCTGAAAACTCCTCCATTATGGCTGTCGATGGTGTTATAGGATATGCCGCACACACATCAGGGTCTATCTGTTTCATGGCATATGCAATGGCAGAGTTGCCTGTAAGCCCTACCACCTTCTTTGTCCCTGTAACTGTAGCCATTTATTTTTCCTCCTCTTCCATCGTTATTGCCTTTACCTTATCGGGACACTCCATGGCACATATTCCGCATCCCTTGCAGTGCTCAAGGTTGAATCCAACCATCTTGCCATCCTCAACTATAACGGCAGAATCCGGGCACATCACCCAGCATATAAGACAGTCTATACATTTGTCTTTATCCAGTGTGGGTCTGAGCTTTCGCCATCCGCCTGTCTTGTATTTGTCTGCCGTGCCGCCCTCGAATATTATACCTGCAAATGTTATATTCTTCTTAGTCATCCCTCTTCTTTGACCTCCTCGAAACCTCTTTTCATGGCATTTATGTTTGCATCTATTACCTTCT
>DRQE01000195.1 GCA_011371515.1 Deltaproteobacteria bacterium | reverse complement strand
ATGTTGACGGAGCAGAAGACGAAGAGGAGAGGGCATATAGCATAAACGCCCGTGCCCCCGGACTTCTTGCCCATGAGTGTAGAAGGATAGGAGCCAGACTTGTGCACATATCCACCGACTTCGTCTTCGACGGCTCAAAGCCACAGCCCTACACCGAGGATGACCTACCAAAGCCCCTCAACTTCTACGGGCTTTCAAAACTCGATGGGGAAAGGGAGATACAGAAGCAGACAGAGAACTTTATAATAATACGAACCTCTTGGCTCTACGGACACGGAGGCAAGAACTTTCCCAGAACCATACTCACAAGGGCGAAGGAGCTCGAGGAATTGAAGGTGGTATATGATCAGGTGGGCACACCCACCTACACGGTGGACCTTGCCCATGCCATAGTGGCACTCCTTTCGGCGCCCACAGGTATCTACAACTTCTCGAACGAAGGGGTTGCAAGCTGGTATGATTTTGCCTATAACATTATAGGGCTTGCAAGAAAAGAAGGGGCAAACCTTAAGGCAAACAGCATAAAGCCCATACTCTCTAAGGAGCTAAACCTCAAGGCAACAAGGCCTCATTATTCGGTACTCCATAAGGCAAAATACCGCAGACATACGGGTAAAGAGATACCCCACTGGCTCGATGGCCTTGAAAGATGGCTCAAAAAAGAGATTCAAAAAGAGAAAACCCAAGGAGAAGATAGATGAACATCCTTATTACAGGGGGAGCAGGCTTTATAGGCTCAAACTTCGTCCGGTACATGCTGGGGAAGTATCCGGACTACAAGATCATAAACCTTGACAAACTCACCTTTGGCGGAAGCCTTGAGAATATAAAGGACCTTCTCGACAACCCCAACCATCTATTTATAAAAGGAGATATATGTGATAAAGGGCTCGTAAAGGAGATATTTGCCGAATACACGCCCGATGGGGTAATCCACTTTGCAGCCCAGAGCCATGTGGACCGCTCCATCCTTGAGCCCGAAGAGTTTTTGCAGACAAACATCCTTGGCACATTCACCCTTATAGATGCTGCAAGAGGGTTCTGGCAGAAAGAAGGAAGTGAAAGAAGGGTCTTTTTGAATGTCAGCACCGATGAGGTATATGGCTCTATAGAGAAGGGCTCCTTCAGGGAGGACTCCACCTACGCGCCCAACAGCCCCTATTCAGCCTCAAAGGCAGGGGCAGACCATCTGGTAAGGGCATATTACAAGACCTACGGGCTTCCTGCAATAACGACTCATACAACGAACAACTTCGGACCCTATCAGATGCCGGAAAAACTCATACCCCTTGTTATACTCAATGCGGTGGAGGGAAAAGAACTGCCCATCTATGGAGATGGCAAAAATGTAAGGGACTGGCTCTATGTGGTTGACCACTGCACCGCCCTTGATGTGGTCTTCCACCGTGGAAGGATAGGCGAGACCTACAACATAGGGGCACAGAACGAGTGGCAGAACATAGAGCTCGTAAGACTCATCTGCTCCATACTGGATGAGCTTCTTCCAGACTCACCCCACAGACCCCATGAGGGGCTTATAAGGTTTGTGAAAGACAGACCTGCACACGATAGGAGGTACTCCATAGACCCTGCGAAGATAATGACAGAGCTTGGCTGGAAGCCCTCCCACAGGTTTGAAGACGCCCTTAGAGCAACCGTAAGGTGGTATCTGGATAACCGTTCGTGGTGTGATGCCGTAAGGGACGAAGAATACCAGAAATACTACGAAAAAAACTACTCCGGGAGATAAGATAGATGAACATAGCAATAATCGGCACGGGCTATGTGGGGCTTGTAACGGGGGCATGCTTTGCAGACTTTGGCGTCAATGTCATATGCGTTGACAAGGACGACTCTAAGATAGAAAAACTCAAAAGGGCAGAAATCCCCATATACGAGCCGGGCCTGAAAGAGCTCGTAGAAAAGAACATGCGAGAGGGCAGGCTCTCCTTTACCACAGATATAGAGGATGCCATAAGAAGGTCCCTTGTGATAATGATAGCCGTGGGCACCCCACCCCGTGGAGATGGCTCCACAGATCTGCGCTATGTGGAAGAGGTGGCAAGAACCATTGCAAAAAATCTTAATGGCTACAAGGTGATAGTAACGAAGAGCACTGTGCCTGTTGGCACAGGTAGCCTCATAGAGAAGATAATAAGAGAGGAATGCCCCCATGACCACAGGTTCGATGTGGCTTCAAACCCCGAGTTCTTGCGGGAGGGTTCTGCTGTTGAGGACTTCATGAGGCCAGACCGTGTGGTCATAGGTGCAAGAAGTGAGGAGGCAAAGGCAATCCTTAAAGACCTCTATGCACCGCTTTACCTTATAGAGACACCCTTTGTGATAACCGACATAGAGACGGCAGAGCTTATAAAATACGCATCCAATGCCTTTCTGGCACTCAAGATTTCCTTTATAAACGAGATTGCCAACCTCTGCGAGAAGGTGGGAGCCGATGTGCATGTGGTGGCAAAGGCAATGGGGCTGGACAGAAGGATAGGCCCAAAGTTTCTGCACCCGGGTCCCGGGTTTGGAGGGTCCTGCCTGCCCAAGGATACCATGGGGCTGCGGGATATAGCAAAACGCAAGGGCTACAACTTCAGACTCATGGATGCAGTTGTAAAGATAAACCACGAGCAGCGGTTGCGCATGAAGGAGAAGATAAAACAGATGGTGGGCACATTAAAGGGAAAGACAATCGCTGTTCTGGGGCTTACCTTCAAGCCCAACACAGATGACATAAGAGAGTCTCCTGCAATAGACATAATAAGGCTACTTCTTGAAGAAGGGGCTTCCATAAAGTGCTATGATCCTGCAGGCATGCCAAATGCAAGGGCTATTCTTGGCGATAGCGTAGAGTACTGCAAAGACTCATACCACACTGCAGAAGGTGCAGACTGTCTCGTCATAGCCACAGAGTGGAACCAGTTCCGAAATCTGGATATGGAGCACATAAAGGAGCTTCTGAAAGAGCCGATTGTCGTGGACTTAAGGAATGTCTACGATCCGCAGAAGATGAAACGGGCAGGTTTCAAATACACCTCGGTTGGAAGATGTTGAAAGAAGAGTTAAGGTTCATACCCTTTCTTTCCCATCAGAGGATAGCCTCCACAGTGGAAGGGCTTGCAAAAAAGATAACAGAGGACTACGCAGATACAGTGCCCGTGGTCATCGGGGTGCTCAAGGGTGCAGCCCTCTTTACAGCAGACCTTGTAAGACGCCTTCCCATGGAGCTTGAGCTCGACTTCATACAGGTTGAGCGCTACGGCAAATACCCCGAACCACAACCCACCATAACCATAGTGCACGATGTGACCTTTCCACTTAAAGACAGGGATGTGCTCATCGTAGAAGACATTGTGGACAGAGGCATAACCATAAAAGCCCTCAAAGAACACATCGAGCGCAAGGGCGCACGCTCTGTTAAGGTATGCACTCTGCTTTTGAGAGAAGGCTCTCCTGCAAAGGGTTCCATAGAATATGCGGGCATAGGGGTGGACAAAGGGTTCGTTGTGGGCTATGGTATGGATTACAGGGAGAAGTTCAGAAATCTGGACGCACTCTATATAATGGAGGAAGGATAACGACCCCTCTTACCGGTGTGATAGCACGGTTATACTGTGGAGGAACCCTATCTTGCTTCAGCCATAGGGTTCCGAAAAACTCCAAAACTGTGGGAGCCATCTGGCGATGAAACTGCCAGCCCCGATAAGGGCTCTACTTAAGCCCGCAGCCTACCCCGAACATCCCCGCTGGGTAAGGCTTCTACAGACCCATATATCCTACATACTTCTTACCCCGCAATATGTATACAAGATAAAAAAGCCCGTGGACTTTGGATTCCTCAACTTCACCACCCTTAAAAGAAGGCTATACTTTCTTAAAGAGGAGTTGCGGCTCAACCGCAGACTTGCCCCCACCACATACATAGCAGTGGTGCCGGTGGTAAAGACCAGAAGAGGCTATCGGGTGGAAGAAGAGAGGGGCGATGTGGTTGAATATGCCCTGAAGATGCGCCACTTAAAGGAAGAGTGTATGCTCCACAACCTCATACGGGAAGACACCCTTCCACCCCATACCATAGAGCGTATAGCACGCCTTATCGCAGGGTTTCACAAAGAGGCAAGAACCTCTCCTTACATATCGAGCTTTGGCAGCCCCAGAAGGATACTTGGCAATGTGGAAGAGAACTTCCGTCAGGTTGCCCCCTTTGTGGGCATAACCATAAGCAAAGACCGCTTTGAAGAGATAAAGACCCTTACCCTTGAGTTTATGAAAGCCCACCGCCGGCTCTTTGAAAGACGCACCAGAAGGGGCTTTATAAGGGATTGCCACGGAGACCTCCACTGTGAGCACATCTCCATAGAAGACGGCGTGGAGATATTCGACTGTATCGAGTTCAACCGCAGGTTCCGCTACAGCGACATTGTGTGTGATATGGCCTTTCTCTCGATGGACATGGACTTCAGAGGCAGGCCTGATCTTGCAAGAGAGTTCGAAGAGCAATACTTCAACTATAGGGGAGACAAAGAGGGCGGAAGACTGCTCGACTTTTACAAAGCCTACAGGGCATACATAAGGGGCAAGGTGGAGGGCTTCAGGCTCAAAGAGCCCGAAGAGAGCGAAGAGGACAAAAGCCGTGCCCTCGTAAATGCAGCCCTATTTTTCGAGCTTGCCTGCCAGTATCTTAAGGGCTCCAGAAGGCCCTACATCCTTCTTGTCTGTGGGCTTACGGGCACGGGAAAGTCTGCCGTTGCAGAGGCACTGAAGGAGAGGCTCTGGGGTGTGAAGGTTCTCTCAACAGATGCAGTGAGAAGAAGGCTCTTTAACATTGCGAAAGAAGAGCACCGTCGGGCTGCCTATGGTAAGGGGATATACACTGAAGAGGCAAGGGACAGGGTCTATCGGGAACTTTTAGGCGAGGCAAGGCTATGGCTTCGCAGAGGAAGGCCTGTCATAGTGGATGCCACCTTTTCAAAGAGGGCACACCTTGAGCTTGCAAAAAGGAGTGCAAAAAGATGTGGGGCAGACCTTTATGTGGTAGAGTGTACACTCGATGAGAAAGAGGTAAGAAGAAGGCTTGCACAGAGGCTTAAAGAGAAGACCCTCTCCGATGCCACATGGCAGACCTACTTAAGACAGAAAGAGGAAAGAGAGCCCATAGAGAATCCCACCATGAGACTTTCAACAACAGGCACACCACTTGAACTTGCAGACAGGATAATATCCACCATACTTGCAAGAAGGGTTTAGCCGTAAGGTGGAACAGAAGTGTTGATTTTTATCATGGTAATGAAATAGAATAACTGTTAGCCTTTTTCTGTTAAGAACTTTGCTCTTAAGGAGGGTGTTGAAGGATGCTCTTTTCTCTAATGCACTTTTTGCATCTGGTCTTCGTTATACTCTGGATAGGAGGGCTTGGCTTTATAACCATCGTGGTTCTGCCAATGATAGTGAGAATGCAGGACCCTCTGCAGAAGGTTCTCTTTTTCCAGCGGATGGAACACAAGTTTGCACCCATGGCAAAGGTCTACAACGCCATAGTTGGCATAACAGGGTTTGTAATGCTGTACATGAGCGGCTGGCAGAGCCTTATGTTCACCAAACAGGGGCTTTCGCTACTTTTTATGGTGGCTGTGTGGGTCTTCTGGGCTGTTATGCTATTTGGCCTCGAGCCCCTTATAGTGAGGAAGATGATAGACAACCTTGCCAAAAGTGGCGAGAAGATGGAGATAGAGACCATCTTTAACCGCATGAATAGGCTTCACTGGGTGCTTCTTATAGTATCCCTTCTGGCAAGCATAAGTGGCGTTGCCTTCGGGCATGGGTATTTTTAGGGGATGATTATACGCCCGCCAGCCGTCTTTATACCCTCAAGCTCAAGGAGTTTTCTTTTAATCTCAAGCCCACCACTGTAGTTATAGAGTGAGAGGTCTCCTGCCACAACCCTGTGGCAGGGTACAACTATTGGTATGGGATTCATTCTACAGGCAAGCCCTACAGCCCGTGGAGATGTCTCGAGCTTGCGGGCAAGTTCTCCGTAGGTTCGAACCTCTCCGTAGGGAATCTCACGCATGGCAGCCCAGACACCTTTTAAAAAGGCTGTGCCCTCTGGATTTAGCGGAATCCCGTCGAAGAAGACCCTTTCACCCCTGAAGTATTTTTCAAGCTGGGCTATGACTGTTTCAACAACATGACTGTAGCCTTCGGTAATCTTCCCGTAGCGAGATTTTATGGTATTAATGGGTGGGAGTCTTTTTATGTGAATCTCCTTAAGCCCTCCTCCATCTGCAATTATACAGAGTCTTCCTACAGGTGTTGTTAAGGTTTCTACAGAGACCATTTTGGTTTTGACCCCTTCTCTTTGATGTGTTATTTTTATTATACCATGAGAAAGAAGGCGCATATCCTTTTTACAGCCCTTATTCTTCTCATCCTTTCAGCCCCACTTTATGCGGCTGGCCACAGGCTTATAGACCAGCCAGAGCTCGAGGCGATGATGCAGGATGGCAAGCCTATTGTTATTGTTGACCTTCGCGAGCCAGCTCTCTTCAGACAGGGCCACATCCCCGGTGCTATAAACATACCCTACGATGAGGCATACAAAAGAACACCCAAGGAGCTAAAAAAGGACCAGCGGATAGTGTTCGTATGCCACAGCGGGCCCATGGGAGACCGCGTTGCAGGCTACCTCTACAAGCTCGGCTACAGAGACCTCTATAACCTTAAGTGGGGCATGAAGGGCTGGAAGGGAAAGCTCGAAAGAGGAGAATAAAAAGCCCCGAGCCTGCCGCTACAGCAGAAGTGGTCCTTCCTTGCGGCTTGGTGGCTGTAATGAGGTAATACTTGGCTTCAAAGTGGGGTAGTATCCTGCCAGAAAAGCCTTTCTTATTATAGGGTGGGGGGCTATCTTCCCATAGCCACGGTGGTGGTCTTTCTGTAGAGGGTTGCAAGGAGTTCCTCTTTTACTTCTTTGAACTCGGCAAGTGCCTTGCCACGAAGGCTTCTTACAGGCTCAGCCTTTATTGACAGCGGGTTTACCACCCTGCCACGCACCCTTACCTCGTAATGCAGATGAGGACCTGTGGAAAGCCCTGTTGAGCCCACATAGCCTATCACCTCGCCCTGCTTTACCCGTCTGCCCCGTTTTATGCCTCTTTTTATCTTCGATAGATGCCCATAGGCTGTGGTGTATGTGGCGTTGTGCTTTATCGCCACATAATAACCATAGCCCCGTTTCCAGCCAGCAAATATGATCCTGCCATCACCTGCCGACTCAACAGGTGTGCCATAGGGTGCTGCATAGTCGACACCATGGTGGGGAAGGTATTTTT
>DRQE01000194.1 GCA_011371515.1 Deltaproteobacteria bacterium | reverse complement strand
GGTGTTGTTTTTAAAAAATATGATTGGAACTTTATAAATATATATAGTGAAAACAGGAAACTAATTGGAGACAATCATTTTATAGCACTACTCATACCGTGTCAAGTTTTTTTGTATAGAGCAAAAGTGGAGGTTTAGCCCAGTCCATACACCTCTTTCTCTACACCCTGACGAGGGGGATTTTTTAATCACAGCACATTGCTATGGTGAGGGCTGCCGTCCATGAGAAGTCTTTGGCTCCACAGCCCTTGTTCTTTATTGGGTCGAAGTATTCGTAGAATCCGTACCTGCTGACGAGTTTCAGCATAGACTCCTTTATATCAAGTGCCTTGTGGTGGTAGCCATATCTTTTAAGCCCCTCGTAGACTATCCAGTTCATGTTAGCCCATACAGGACCCATCCAGTATCTGTCTGACCTAAAGTCCTCCTCACACCTTGGATAGCTTGGCACGGCACTGTTACTCTCTTCAAGGCTGCACTGACATACACCATCTATATAGGCATAGAGCCTTTCTGCCTGTTCGTAGCCGGCACACCAGCGAAAAGGGGTGAGAAACTTGCCACACTGGGCTTCTCTATCTGTGCGTTGCTTCTCGCATCGTAGCTGAAATATAGCCCTGCCTCTTCGTTCCACAGCCATTTCTCTATAGCCCTTCTGGTGGCAGCAAGGTATTCCTTCAGTTCCGCCGTGTCCTCTCCGACAATTCTTCCTATTTCTATAAGACACTCATTGGCTCTACAAAGAAGTGAGTTAAACAACACATCGTAGACGAGGAAGGGAGACCTCCTGACAACCCTGTGCTGCCTGTAGCCCTCCTTTTTAAAGAGCTCTGCAAGGTAGAGGTATCTGAAGTATATCTCATCTTCCGGTCTCTCTTCTGCTGGCACATTCAGGGTGTCCTGTCTCCTGTAAGAGTCGGCTATTCCGCTGGGTATGTCCATCTGCATGAGTATATCCTTCCATGCAGGAGAGTCATCCATACCCGACTCCCATGGATGCACTATGGCAACGAGCTCTTTTACATCAGGGTCTCTCTCTTTATACAGGAAACGATGGAAGCCAAGAAGCCTTGGGTAGAGGTGCTTAAGAAACCTCTTTGCCTCTTCCATGTCCACTGCATTTATATAGAAGTAGAATGCCCCTATGGTTGCAAGGGGTGGTTGTGTTATGCAGGAGGTATTCACCCCTTCCGGTGCACAATCAGGCAGTGGGTGCCAGAATGAGGCGTCTGGAAAGTAGTGTTCGTAGCGGGGGTTGTATCGTATATGAGGTACCATGCCATTTGTCCACTGTGCCTTGAGAAGAGAGCTCAGCTCTTTTTTTGCCCTCATCTCGTCGAAGTAGGAATATCCTATGGTTATGAATCCAGAGTCCCAGCTCCACTGGTGGGGGTATTGCTTTACAGAAGGGGCCGTGTAGTTGCCCTGCCAGTTTGCCTTGAGCACATCCCTTGCCCTTCTTATAAGGACTATCAGGGCCTTCTCGTGTTTTTCATCATGCATCGTTGCATCTCCTCGGTGGTTTCTGCAATCCCTGTAGCCTCTAACCCCGTTGTCAGGACCACAGGGCACCGCAGTTTATAGTTTCACAGGATAGGGCTAACAGAGACTTCCCATCCCCGTAAGCACTATACAGGGCGCTGTGGCTTCCTTCCCTATTGGCGAGGCAACCTTTCTCACTTTACATCTTTTCTCTTCTTCTCTATACCTTCCACATCACAGCAGGAATGGGCATCACTTTCAAGGGCATCCCGCTCGTTCTCTTCGGTGTAGTGTATCCAGCCCCTTTTGAACCTCTCGAGGAAACTCTCATCGAGGCTGAAGCCGTTCTTTTCCATCCAATGCTCTATTGCCTCTTGGCAGCACTTAAGAAGGTCGTACTCCACATATACCTCTTTTCTATCCACATCCACTCTGGCTTTAAGAACCCCATTTACCTGTCTTATAAGCTCTTCCAGTCTTTCCGGTCCATGGGGTGGAGCCTTCCTGAACCGTATATGACGGCGTTTCAGAACAGACACAACTTAAACCTCTTTCTCAGCTCAGTGGCAGCTGGTATTCTTTTCGTTTCCCTTCTCACCCTTTTTGTGTTCCATTTCGTCATGGCCACTCTGGCTTCCTGCTCCACAACATCCGCCACGCCGCACAATGAAAAAGTAGAATATTAGCCCTATTATAAGAAACAACACTACGGCACTTACACCATCCATAGCCACCATCCTTTTTTATTGTGTTTACATGGAGAAGCCTGCATCTGTATGCAGATAACATGGGCACAAGGATATGGCACGCACTCTATCTATATAATTCAATCATATTCTACAAAATGTAGAATGTCAACAATTAAGATATTGTATATCCTTTTTTAAGGAAGGCTCCTTTCCCCTTCATTGTTGTTCGTACCTATTGTACATCAGGTGGATTGTGTGTAAGGGTTTTTCTGAAGAATCTTACGAAGTAGTCCACCCCAGACCATATGGTCACCACCAGTGCCAGCCAGATGAGCCACTCACCGAGGAGTTGAAAGTCTACACCCCAGAGTTCGTAGTGAAGGAGCAGGGCTGTTATGGCAGCTATCTGGCTTACTGTCTTAAGTTTACCAAGCCATGTGGCGCCTATGACTATACCGCTCCTTACTGCCATCGTGCGAAGCCCGGTGACGGCTATCTCCCTTGAGACTATGAGGGCTACCATCCATGCTGGCACCCTCTCAAGGGATATGAGCATTATGAGGGCTGTAACTATAAGGAGTTTGTCTGCAAGGGGGTCCAGAAACTTTCCAAGGGATGTAACACTGCCTCTGGTTCTCGCAAGATAGCCATCGAGCCAGTCGGTAAGGCATACAGCAAGAAAGATGAAGGCAGCGATTATGCTGAGCGTTCTTCCGGGTGAAAGCAGAAGAAGTATAAGAAGCGGTGATGCCCCTATCCTCACAAGGGAGAGGATGTTTGGCAGATTCCATAGTTCCTGCCGAAAATCCGATTCCATGCGTTCCACCTTATCCCCCTCTATGGAGTCTACCAAATAAGTCTATACCCATAGAGTTCCGAGGGCAAGAGTTTTTTAGGGCTTGAGAAGGTCTCCACCTTGATGTGTAAGATTAAGGTGGATGAACCCCAGAGAACTTACCACACCGGAAAGGAGGAGATACCCTGTCCCCAATAGAATATTACCAGTAAAAGACATGAAAAGTAATCCTGACTTAAGATTAAGAACGGTTCAATATGCCCCGAAACACTCAAACTCAGAGCCATCAAGGGTCTTCGGCACAATGGGGGATACCATAATAAGAAAGTGAGCGGAGCGTTACCTCAAAGATGGCCCAGAAGGACTTATCGATAGACACAGAAGACCCTTACACTCTACCCACAGGATACCCGATAGGCTTGAAAAGAGGATACTCTCTTTTAGAGAGGACTTTTCCCCCAAATGGCTTAAGAGCCGATTGATTTTCTTTACCCTGTTCCAGTGGTGCCGTATACAGGGTTTTGAAACAGATCGGTATACGGCAGGGTGTGTAAGCAGTGGGACGAGTTCCATCTCCTGTGGTTTAGAAGGGCAATACATATAATTTAATCTTTAACTTCTTGAGGAAGAGCAGTTACAAGGGGGTTAGAACTCCTTGGGAGATTGTGGTGTAGTGTTTTGGGAGGGTGGATAAAAGACCTTTATCTCCACCCCCTATAATCCTTGACAATCATCCACCATGGAAAACTTAAGACCCTGTATATGAAGTGGACAATTTTCTTACTCCTCTCCGTGACGGTACTTTATTACCCTAACCTTCTCCATTGTTATAAGCCCTTCTTTGACCACCTCGTCGAGGAAGGGCATAAGCTCTGCAAGTTTTTCCTCTCTATCCACTATTTCTATGATGACCGGCATGTCCTCTGACATACGCAGTATCTTGGAGGTATGCACCCTACTGTGTGCACCAAAGCCCATTATACCCCTTATGACCGTTGCACCTGCAAGTTTGAGCTGGCGTGCCCTGAGCACTATCTGTTCATAAAGGGGCTTGCCCTCATGGGTGTCCATCTCTCCTATGAATATCCTTAAAAGAACACCTTCTTCTGGCAGCTTCATAGGGTCTACCACCTTTCCATTGAAGTGTTTGTAATGTAAAGGGCTGCCATAAAACCTGCCACAACGAGCCCGAGGCCAAGCAGATTGTTAAGAACCATGTTGACTATTGCGCCCTTCAGTTCACCATCTCTGAGAAGGTTTACCGTCTCAAGGGTGTAGGTAGAAAATGTGGTGAAAGAGCCGAGCACACCCACAAGCACAAAGAGCCTGAATGAGGCAGGTATTGTGAACCTTTCGGCTATAGCCCAGATTATGCCTATAATAAATGAGCCCACAAGGTTCACCGTAAGGGTTCCCCAAGGGAATACCCCCTCGGCAAACCTGTGCACGAGGCCCGACACCCCGTATCTTAAAAGAGCCCCTATCATGCCTCCTGCTGATATTAAAAGGAGTTTCTCCATCCTGTGAATACCCCGAAAAATGGAAATGTTTCAGGAATTTTAACCCATTCTGCAAGACCATGTCAAACCATGGGGCTTTTAAAAAAACTGTGCGGTGGGCTGGGGGTCTTCAGCCCACCGCACAACACTACAGGTAAGGAGGCGGGTAGCGGGTAGAAACCTCTATGTTCAGGAGGCTATCGTTCTCTTCTTTACCGTTGAGAGCACCTCCCAGAACTGTTCAATGTCATCACCTCTGAGAAGCCGTATTGCCCTTACCACACCCCTGAGGGTGTCTTTAAGGTGTCTTGCCTCTCCGTTTATCTTCTTTATCGGCAGGTCGGTGGATTTAGTTGAGAGGTGTTTTGCATTTATCAGCCTTTTGAAGTAAGGAAATCTTTTGAGCCCTTTCATGTGTCGTCTACCCTCCAGAAACTCCTCTCTCGTTATCCTCTCTATGAACTGTATGCCCTTCATCCTGCCTTTTACAGCGGGCATGGTCTTGACCCTGTCCATAACCTCCACTATATCGGTGCCCTCAACAAAGAGGGTTACATCCATCCACTTGCCAGAGCCAAGATGGCCACACCTTGCTATTACCCTGTAGTACATGGCATACCTCCTGTTTTAAGGATTTTTCCACGCACACAGAGGCACGCAAACATAGAGCACCTTCTGTGCCGTCCTATGCTATTGGGAACTCAACCATGACGAAAGAGCATTAAAGCTCGGGAGGTCTGTGCGGTGGGCTGAGATTATTCTCAATAGGTATGCTTTCCGTACTGTTTGTGTATGCTACAAGGTATGACAGAAGTCCAGCCTCTTTCTGCCACAGGTGTATGAGGTTGAAGTCTGAAGAGAGCTTTTTCTCTTTTCCGCAATCGCACTTTATTGTCTTTCCGGTCTGTTCGCTCCCATGCCCGTTGCACTTGTTACCCATGTGGCAGAAGGCTTTAGAGCCGTGATTCTCTGCCATGTGGTTGGCGGTGCATATGGTCTGGCAGGCGAAGTTTATGTTGAAGAGAATTGCGGCAAGGAAGGCTATGGCAAAGAATCTTCTCATAAGGATTAAATACCACAAAGGGTTTGAGGGTGTCAACCAGCCCTGAAGGTGGCTTCTTCTTTGCTTTCAGAGAGCCTTTCCACCTCTTTTACCACCCTTTCGACCACCTCATCCTCTCTGAGTTTTTCCACAGGTCTGCCACCCACATAGAGCATGGCAACCCCGTTCCCTCCTGCTATGGCAACATCGGCATGGGCTGCCTCACCGGGACCATTCACCACACAGCCCATTACAGCCACATTAAGAGGGGTGGATATGTGTGAGAGCTCTCGCTCTATCCTCTCTGCAAGCTCTATACAGTCTATCTTTATTCTGCCACAGGTTGGACAGGCTATAACATTTACTCCCCTTTTTCGTAGTCCAAGGGCTTTGAGTATCTCCCAGCCCACCCGTACCTCTTCCACAGGGTCTGCCGTAAGAGATACCCTTATGGTGTCTCCTATGCCCTCTGCAAGGAGTATGCCTATACCTGTGGCACTCTTCACGGTGCCTGAAAAGAGTGTGCCTGCCTCCGTTATACCCACATGGAGCGGATAGTCTACCTTTGTCGATATGAGCCTGTAAGCCTTTATGGTTGTCCACAGGTCTGATGCCTTGAGGGAGATCTTTATATCCTGAAAGCCTGCATCCTCGAGTATCCTTACATGCCTGAGGGCACTCTCCACCATAGCCTCAGGGGTGGGATGCCCGTACTTTTCGAGAAGCTCCTTTTCAAGGGAGCCAGAGTTAACCCCTATACGGATTGGCACTCCTCTTTCACTGGCGCAGCGTACCACTTCTTTCACCCTTTCTGTGGAGCCTATGTTTCCGGGGTTAAGCCTCAGTCCATCTGCCCCGTACTTAACAGACTCTATTGCCAGACGCCAGTTGAAGTGTATATCAGCTATCAGGGGTATACTGATTCTGCGTTTTATCTCCTTTATAGCCCTTGCAGACTCCTCATCGGGCACACTGACACGGACTATCTCACAGCCAGCTCGTTCAAGCCTTCTTATCTGCTCCACAGTGGCATCGATGTCTGCCGTGAAGGTGTTGGTCATGGACTGCACCCTCACAGGTGCCCCACCACCCACAGAGACACCACCCACATAGAGTCTTCTTGTCTTCTTTCTTTCCATACTGAAATGATACCATCACTGAAGGGTATTTTTGAAGAGTAAATTTAACTGCACATGGTCAGTAAAATAGCCTGTAGGCAAGAAATACTTTAAGATACTCGTATTCCCTTGCCTTGAAGCCCTTTACATATCTGAAACCAAGGGAGAGGTTGTCCTGTCTGAGGAGACCACCACCAATGCCACCCCCCACATCAAACCCTATGTCTGTCCTGTTGTTCCATGTAACATCCATATTCATAAAGGGCCTCCACACCCTTGTATAGCCCTCTATGTGTCTCTGGCCAAAGAAAAGGCCAGCGCCCACAAGGTTGTAGCTTTTATTTAAGACCCTTGCTGGCGCAACTGGATAAAGCCTCTCTATGATGGCTCCGCTTTCTCTGTCCTCATTGAAGCCGAGAGACTCAAGGTATACCCTCAGAGTATAACCGGGATAACCTGTTCTCACCCTGTAAAAGAGGGTCTGCCGTATGGTGGTGCCAGTTCCGAGCTCAATGTCGTCCTGAGAGCTATAGCGATGGCTGCCAAGCTCAAGGCTTAAGGATGTCTTGTAGCTATGGTTATAGGAAAGGGTTGCTGTGTAGCTCTCCCTCATGCCACCGAGGTAGAGATATACATTATCATCTGTAAAGAGGTTCTTTCCGTAGGAAAGAGCAAGGCTGAGTCTGTTTGCAAGATAGTAGGTTTCAAGCCAGAGCCTGTAGAATGTGTTCCCTTTAAGCCCCTTCATGGTGCCAAGGGTAAGCCCCACTTTACCTCTATCGAGAAGACCTGTAATCTCCATAGCGAGTCTTCTTCTGCCCGAAGGTGGGTTTACAAGGTTATCGGTGTCGTTTCTTATCTTCTGAGTAGTGATTGCAGAAAGTTCAAGGCTTATACCCTTTGATATATAGATGCCAAGAGATAGCTCCTCTTTGAACTCCTCGTAGGGACCATACATTATGTAATCGAGCTCCAGAGCCGTGCTCTGCTCGTATTCTGCAACAAGGCCTGTATACTGTGTGTATAGCAGGGCATCGTCCCTGTTATCATCGAGTCCGCTGTAGGCATAGCCAAGTGCATCCTTTATTCTTCCAGTTCTTACCAGAGCCTCCACCCTGTCTCTTACCGGCAGTATGTCAATATTAGTTTCAAGAAGCTCGAGCATCTTCATCCTCTCATCTTCCCACAGTGCAAGGTTAAGATACATCCATGGGCGTGCCATATAGCCATACCTTTTTATAAGATACTTTGCCCTGTCCTGCTCACCTATCCACAAAAGGTACGATAGCTCTATATCCTCTGCCATCTGGCGGGGCAGCATTCTTTTTGCGTGGTGGAAGTATCTCTTTATTCTCTCTGGTGGCTCGTAGTATATTGCAACCCTCAGGAAGTTCTCTATAAATGTTCTGTCTCTGATTAGTTGTGGGTTTTCATCAAGGCTTCTTTTAAGCCTCTTATAAAGGCTGTATCTCAGAGCCTCTGCCTCGTACTCTCTGCCGTAAAGATAAAGGACATCGGAGTAGAGAAGCTCTCTATCCACCGTATTGCGTGGAAGGAGGCTTGAAAGCTCAAGTGCCTTCCTGCCATCCTGAACCCTCACATGGGCAAATATGAATGGGGTTATAAGTTCTGGCTCTTTTTCAAGCTCTGAGTATCTTTTTACAACCCTTTTAAGCCCCACACTATCATCTATGTCGAGAAGGAAGTAGATGTAGCTTGCAAGTGCCTCTTTGGAAAACTCCTTCTCAAGAAGCCCTCCGTAGAGTCTTCTTGCCTCTCTGAAGCGTCCTTCTTTTGCGAGTGCCTGTGCATATATGGAGACAAAGGAGGGGTTCTTCATGAACCTTTCGAACTCTTCTCTATCGAGCCTTTCTATCTCATCGGTTATGAGCCTCCATGCCCTTACAGAGGCTGCTGCATTCAGGAAGTAATAGAACATATAGTCTATCCTGAACTTATGCCATCCTTTGAGGGCATACTGGGTGGCATTCTCCTCTTTCTTTTCAGCCCACCAGAGGAATAGCCTCTCGTAGTCCACCTGCCTTGCCCTGTCTACCTTATGGAGGGTCTCACTTGCCTGCACGGCTGTGGGGTAATCTTTTATTCCCCAAGCAATATCACTCATGGTCTCCCAGAACTCTGTGTCCTCGGGGCTTGCCACTTCGCTGTGCCGTTTGAGCACCGAAAGTGCCTGCCTGTATCTTTTGAGTGTGTAGAGCAGACGGGCATAGAAGAGTGCCTCTTCTGAAGTAAGCCCGTATCTTTGCTCCATCTCCTCAAGGCTTTTTATGGCATCGGCTGGACTACCGTAGAAAAAGTATAGTCGGCTCAGAGCCTTCAGAACCTCCTTACCACCCTCTCTCTTATAGAGCTTCTGCAACAGGGGGATGAGCTCGTCTATACTTCCTGCCTGCTCGTATATGCGCACCACATTCTTGAGCTCGTCTACTCTGCCTGCCTCCACATCCTTTTCGACAAAGCCCTTTGCAATATCGAACCTGTTAAGTGCAATGGCAAGCTCTATTGCCTTCTTTCTTATCTCCTCTCTGCCCGAAAGCCTGTAGGCTTTTATGTAGGCACGAAGTGCCTCATCTGGCCTGCCTGTCCATGTGTTTATCTCTGCGTGTTTCTCCCACCAGTAAGGGTCTTGCGGAAAGAGGGCTGTGGCAATGGCTGTAACCTTAAGGGCATTCTCAAGGTCTCCTGATGCAAGAAAGGTGGAAAGAAGCAGCCTCAATACCTCACCTTTCTTCTTGGACGAAGAGAGCTTCTTCTCTATAGACACGGTAGCCCTGCTCTTTCCACAGGTAGCCGTAACCGTGGTGGACAGGACAAACACCGTACAGATAAGTATTATTACCGCTCTTCTCACCGTATGGTCTTCTCCTCAAAGTGTTTGAGTATATTAAGGGCTATCTTTCTTGCGAATGTGGTGTCTCCTGTGGCAAGGGCAGAGTTGAGGATGAACTCTGCCATCTCGTCATCACCGAGGAATCGCCTTCCATAACTGCGAATAAGCCTTTTTACCTCCTGATAGTCCTCGTGCCACAAAGCCACCTCAATGGCACGCTTTAGGTGGCGGAACTTCTTCCCTGTGCCCTTCTCAAGCCTCATTGCAGCAATGTAGGCATCTATTGCCCTTCTGTAATCGTTCTCGAGAAGATACAGCTCTGCCGCCCTGTCGTACCATCTGGCATCCTTCTTTATGGCACCAAGCTCTTTAAGATAGTGCTCTGCAAGCCTGTAGTCCTTAAGTGCCATGGCAACCCTCATGCCTTCTCTGAGCCAGTAGGTTCTGCGTCTTCTGTCCATATCGGAGAGCTTGCCTGCAAGCTCCACCGCCTTTCTGAGGTTCGATGTTGCAAGTGCCTGCCTGTAAGCCTCGCTCAGCCAGTATGCCCTGTTTCTGCCTATCTTTGAAAGCTTCTCTGCTGCAAGAAGAGCAAGATGTGGCATATTCATAGATAGACTCTCCCTGTAAAGACTCCTCAGCGTTTTCAGGTCTTCGCCCCTGTTTATAGCCTTTCTCAGCTCCTCCTCTATTTTACCCCTGAGCTCTTTGTTGCCTGCAAAATACTTCCTTTTGAGCACTTCATATCTTAACGAGAAGGCTTCGAACCTTACATAACCCAGCGGCGACTCTTCAAGCTCTCTAAGCAGGGTTTCAGCCTCGTTGTAATTTCCCATCCTGAGATACCTCTTTGCCAGTGAGAGCTTCATCCTGTCGTCAGGGTTTACAGAAAGCAGGTTCTCTATGTAGATGATACTCAGGTCCAGATTGGTATCATCCTCCCGCATTATAAGCCATTCGAGCCTTTCGCGCGGAAAGAGCAAGAACACCACTATCAGTATTCCCAGAGAGAATACCACAAGCTCCGAGTAGTCAACGAACCTGACCCTTACATCTCGCTCTAATAACCGCCTTGGTGGAACTTGGGAGTCTGTAAAAAACTTCTTTCTCCTTCTTTCCTGTCTCAAACTCTCCTCCTTCTATGGAGACGGTGCAACCTGTCTTCTCTATGGAGAACTCAAGCGGCATGTAGCTGCGAAGCCCTATAGAAATAGAGCCATCTTTTCTCTCATAAAGGACAACCTGTCCATTAGACTCAATCAGCCTGAACCCCTCTGGCTTATCTTTCTTGAGCACTATTTTATAATCTCCCGAGCCATCAAGATGCAGATAGATAACATCACCTCGCTCCATGTAACCAACTATCCCCCGTGAGCGCTCGAGATCAGGGAAGCCTGCTTCCCTGTCAACCCTGACTGTTTTAAGTGAGCTGTCTCCTCTTACAACAAGCCCGCCATCGAGCAGACGGGCAAACGCCATGGTTCTGAACTCGAGCACTCTCTGGGCATACTCTGATAGAAACATGGGGTTGAGCTTCTGCTCCATAGCCCAGCGATAGACACTTTCAAGAGCCCTCAGGGAGGCTATCTTCTGAGCCGAGTAGAAGTGATAGTATATGCCAACAGGCTTGAGCCGTCTGGGACTGTCCGTAAGCTCGAATGTCTGTATCACATTGGAATAACCGTAGTAGGGACCTGTCCATTCGTTTGTATAGAGGTTTTCGTTCTGCACAGGTGAATAGACCTGAAAGTGCTCGCCCCTGTTCACACCCATTGGTGATACATACACGAGGAATGGATTTACCCGCGTTATGTGGGTATCACCTCCGTTTACATTGTATACGCCGAGTCTGTATGCCATTCTCAGTGCCTCTTCGTTGGGAAGACAATCACCTGTCCAGAGAAAGACCCTTACAGGCTTATCTTCTGGTACAAGCCTTTTATTTATGTATTTGATGGAACCCTCTATATCCCTTTCGAGGCTGAACCTGTAGCCCTGTATGGAAAGGTTGTAGCGAACCTCTTTTGCTTCCGCAGTTCCGTAGATGAGTGCCTTCCAGTAGAATGGATGGCTCCAGCTGTGGGAGGCAGGCTCCACATTGGGTAGGGCGAATATGGACCTTGCCACTTCCTCAAGCCTTTCTGCCTTTTCTGGATAAAGCCCCCATGGTGCAAGTTCTCCTTCGATTACAGATACCGTGTGGGGAAAGCTGAATCTTTCAAGTATTTCGTCCCTTACGATCTCACCAAGGTTTCTGGTGGCATCAAAATCGGCGTTACCAAAGAAACTGTCTCCGTCTATGTGGGCTGTGAGTATGCGCCTGCCATTCTCTGTTGTAACATCTGGCACAGCCACCGGTCTGCGTGGAAAGACCTCTTTCAGAACCTCGAAGGGATCATACACCCATGCCTCAAACTCCTTTACTATCAACGCACCATCGAGTGCGTATCCACCCCATGGGGTTATGGCAAAAGGCACACTTTCTGTGCCATCTTCATCTTCCACAACCAGAACCTTTCTGCCAGAGGAAGTCATAAGGGCTGGCACAGTTGAGGCAACCGATGGCTCTGCTTCAAAGAATGGTAAGAGTGTCTTTTTAACTTGCAAGGGCCTGAGCCCGAGGGTGCCGGGACTTATAAGCCCTATTCCCAGTGGTTCGAGTAGCTTTCTTTCTGCGGGAAAACCAAAGTCGTCGATGAAGAATATCCTCAACCCCTCTTTTATCTTCTCTACGGTCCATTTGTGGAATGCCCTGTAATCTATAAGTCTGCCCACCCAGACCACCACACCCGCGTATCTGTCTGCAAGGTAGCCCTCTGGAAGCCCATTCTTTATGTCATAAAGTACTGGCACAAAACCGAGATACTCAAGTGGCAGCTGTACGAACCTGTGCACCTCTGTAAAGGAGCGCTCTGTCTGTACATCCGAGTTGTAAAGAAGCAACACCCTTCTTGGAATAAGCTCACAGTTGCCAACCCCAATGGTTGAAAGCTCGTAATCGCTTACATATGGTATAAAGCCAAGCCGTGCTATCCTTTTTGCAGCCTCTCTTGCAAGCTCCCTTCTGGAAGGTTCTATATAGTCGAGAACTATT
>DRQE01000193.1 GCA_011371515.1 Deltaproteobacteria bacterium | reverse complement strand
CGTTGGAAGACTCGACAGAAGGCTTCGCTACTACCTTGCCACCATGCTTTTCCACCTTGTGCGCCAAGACTACCACAGGATGGCACTCCTTCACCGTGAGATGGGCCTTATAGGCAAGGATGTGGACATATTCGAGTTCGAAAATGCCCTGCGAGACATTGCAGAGCCCATATTTGGCAAGACCCTTGAGGAGATAAACATATCTGCCCTCTTGATGAAGCTCATACAGACGGCAAGAAGGTTCCGTATGAAGCTACAGCCCAACCTGTTGCTGCTACAACGCTCGATGGTGATAATGGAGGGTGTGGGAAGACAGATATACCCCGAAATCAACATGTGGGAGGTGGCACGCCCGCTCATATTCCGCTGGATGCTTAAGGAAAAGCTCTCTCCGGGGGCATACCTCGAAAAGGGTAGAGAGTTCACCGATGAGCTCGCCTCCACGCTGTTTGACCTTCCGGGCCAGTTCCACTCACTTCTTACCACAACCCTTAAGGACGAGCTCAAGCTCGGCTTCATACACTATGGGCTCGAAGACCTCTCGCACAGTATAAACACTGCTGGAAGGAGCATTGCCACAGGGCTTGTTATAATGGCACTTCTTCTGGCATCAACCCTTGTGCTCGTCTACGAGAAGGGACCCTCGCTTATGGGTGTGCCCTATCTGAGTATTGCGGGCTTCGGGCTTGCCTTCATACTGGGAATAAGGCTTGCACTTACAGGAAGAGAGAAGACTTGGGAGATAGAATAATGGCAGAAGAGAAGAAGACACACTTTGGATACAGCCTTGTGCCTGAAGAGGAAAAACAGAAGCGAGTGAATCAGGTATTCCACTCGGTGGCAGAAAAATATGACCTTATGAACGACCTTATGAGCTTTGGCATCCACAGGTTCTGGAAGCAGGAGGTGGCAAAAAGAACGGGGCTGAGACAGGGCCAGAGCGCTATAGATGTGGCAGGTGGCACGGCAGACATTGCAATACTTCTTTCAAGGCTTGTGGGTGAAGAGGGCAGGGTGGTCGTCTATGACATAAACCACGACATGCTCGAGCTTGGTAGAAGAAAGTGCATAGATGAAGGTATCATAAAACAGGTGGAATTCGTCCAAGGCGATGCAGAAGAGATAAGTTTTCCCGACAACACATTCCACTGTGCAACCATAGGGTTTGGCATAAGAAATGTTACCCACATAGACCGTGCACTCGGTGAGATGCGAAGGGTCGTAAAGCCGGGCGGAAGGGTGGTATGCCTTGAGTTCTCTCATCCTGTAAACCCGCTTTTCAGAACACTCTACGATATGTATTCCTTTACGGTCATACCCTTTCTTGGAGAGGTGGTTACAGGAAACCGCGGTGCCTATACCTACCTTGCAGAAAGTATCAGGAAGTTTCCTGCTCAAGAGGAGTTCAAAAAGATGATGGAAGAGGCAGGGCTGAAGAGGGTAAAATACTACAACCTCTTCAACGGCATAGCAGCAATACATGTGGGTGTGAAGATATGAGCACAAAAGAGGAGTTTACCGATAGGATATTCAAACTCATACAGCCCTCGTTGAGGGTGCTACCCCGCTGGCTCGAGGCAATAGGGGCAGGGGTAATCATATCCACGGTGGTGGAAGAGAATCCGGAGCTTAAAGAAGAGTTGAAAGAGCTTGGTGGCAGGGTCTTCCTCTTTGAGGCAAGGGATATAGAGAAGAGATTCTACCTCATTATAGAGGAAGAGGGCCAGATAAAGGTGCTTCCCCACTGGCCGAGCCCACCAGACGTAACGATGCGCGGGGACATAAAGACCCTATTTGACCTTTTCACCGGAAGAGAGGATGCCGACACGGTCTTCTTTTCCAGAAAACTTGAGATTTCGGGAGATACGGCAAGTGCGGTGCATCTAAAGAACATACTTGCCTCTATCTATTGAGCAGGTTAATCGAAGATAATCTCCTTTATGTTCTTTGCAAATATCTTGTATGTGCCGAAGCTGGTGGTTCCAAAGAGCCTTGCATCCTCGTCGAATGTTATGGCAACTGCCTCACCTGTCTTAAGGATTATGCGGAAGTCCACCTTTCCGTTTTCAGGCTTGGCAACGAAGACCGCCTTCTTTACCTTCTCGAAGGGCACGGTTATAAGGGCTCTGCCCCTTTTGCCCTTGAAGTAGACCTCTCCTTCCCAGCTTATATTCTCGCACTTGGTGGTTATGCCCTGATCATCTGTCACCATGGCGCTGAAAGAGCTTTCTGGCACCGGCACCTCGCCCTCAGGGCTTATGCCCATGCCCGTAAGCAGAAACCAGAGCCCAACGAGCACTATGGCGGAAAAAATAGCCCTTGCCACAGAAAAACTCCTCCTTCCACCTTGATTATAAGCAATTATGAGCCATAATGTAGAGAAAAGTCAAGCAGATAAAAAATTAGCACTCTGCCCCCTTGAGTGCTAAAAAGGTCTTGACAAACCCTTGAGAGGTTCTTATATTCAATAATACCAAGCCACGAAAATCCCCAAAAAAACTTTAAAAAGG
>DRQE01000192.1 GCA_011371515.1 Deltaproteobacteria bacterium | reverse complement strand
TAAGTCCAGAGGAAGAAACCCCTATGTGGTGCCTGCAGACCTTTCGAGGCCAGCCGCAGTATTGCAGCTAAAGAGGCTGTCCGATGCCAATGGCATAGATTGTTTCGATGTGGAGGGCTACACAGACCCTGTTGAGATATGCAAAGAGGCACTCAGGGTTGCAAGGCTTAAGGGCTATGACACAGTAATAGTCGATACCGCAGGAAGGCTCCACATAGACGATGCCCTCATGGATGAGCTGAAGAGGGTGAAAGAGGTGCTTTCACCGCAGGAAGTCCTCTTCGTTGCCGATGCCATGACAGGACAGGACGCTGTAAAGAGTGCATCAGGCTTTGATGAGGCTGTGGGGCTTACAGGTATTATTCTTACGAAACTCGATGGCGATGCCCGTGGTGGGGCTGCCCTTAGTATGCGCATGGTGACGGGCAAGCCCATAAAGTTCGTGGGCGTGGGTGAGAAGGCCGATGCCCTTGAGGTGTTCCATCCTGACAGACTCTCTGGCAGGATCCTCGATATGGGCGATGTGCTCACCCTCGTGGAGAAGGCCCAAGAGGCCATGGATGAGAAGAAGGCAAAAGAGCTTGAGAAGAAGATTAAGAAGGACAGTTTCACCCTTGAAGACTTCAGAGAGCATCTACAGTACATAAAGAAGATGGGCCCCATAGAGAACATACTATCCATGATACCCGGTTTCAGCAATATTGCCAAAACGAAGGGCATAAAGGTGGACGAGCGGAATATAGTTAGGGTTGAGGCTATTATAAACTCCATGACGATGGAGGAGAGGAGGAACCCCTCCATACTGAACGCCAAAAGGAGGATGCGCATTGCCAAGGGCAGTGGCACAACCGTGCAGGATGTGAACCGCCTTATAAAGCAGTACAACGAGATGCGTAAGATGATGAAGGTAATAAAGAAGCGCGGAGCCGAAGGGCTGCGTCGGTTTCTACCCATATAGGTAAACACTTAAAGGAGGTGAAAAGCTAAGCAGATGGCTGTGAAGATCAGACTGGCAAGACACGGAAGCAAGAAGCGACCCTTCTACAGGATCGTGGTTGCAGACGAGCGGTGTCCGAGAGACGGCCGATTCATAGAGGTTGTGGGCACCTATGACCCAACCAAAGAGCCTGCAAAGGTGGAGCTCAAGGAGGAAAGACTCCTCGAGTGGCTCAGAAGAGGCGCTCAGACAACAGAGACCGTCAAATCGCTCTTTAAAAAAGCAGGACTGAAGGCTAACTAATCCAAATCAAATAAAGTACACGCTTGAAGGAGGTTCAGTGATGAAGGAGTTGATTGAGTACATCGCAAAGGCACTTGTAGATCACCCTGACCAGGTGAGGGTGTCGGAAATCGAGGGTGAGAAGACCTCGGTAATCGAGCTTGCTGTTGCAAAGGAGGACCTTGGTAAGGTCATAGGCAAGCAGGGAAGAACCGCCAAGGCTATAAGGACAATACTCACAGCTGCAAGCACAAAGCTGAACAAAAGATCAGTTCTTGAGATAGTTGAGTAGCAGGAAGGTAGCCTTCGGCAAGATCGTAGGGGCACATGGCGTTAAGGGAGAACTGAAGGTTCTCCCTTACATAGAAAAAGATGAAATGGATGGATTACTATCAAACCTTCAAGGACTCCTTAATGAGTTCTATATAGACGGCATCCCCTACGAGGTTAAAGGCATCAAAAGGCACAAAGGCGTCTTCCTTGTAAAACTGCGCCAGATTAGAAGAAGGGACGAGGCAGAGGCCCTCGTTGGCAAGGAGGTCTTTGTCGAAAGAAGGGCCCTGCCAACTCTCCCAGAGGGTGAATACTACGCCTTTGAGCTCATAGGACTGAGTGTGGTAACCGAAGACGGTAGCCCTGTAGGCAGACTCATACACATATTCTCCACAGGCAGCAACGATGTCTACGAGGTAGAGACCCCCGAAGGAAAAGAACTCCTTCTGCCAGCCATAGAGGATGTGATACTGAGCATAGAGCCTGAAAACGGAAGGGTGGTCGTAAGGCTTCCAGAAGGGCTCGGCCCAGAGGGGTCTGGAAAGTAACAATGATATTCCATGTGCTAACCCTTTTCCCTGACTTTTTTTCCTCTCCTCTGAAGCAGAGTATCATAGGAAGGGCAATCGAGAGGGGTATCCTCAAGGTGGCTCTACACAACATACGGGACTACGCTAAGGACAAACACCGAACAGTGGATGATACACCCTACGGTGGTGGGGCTGGTATGGTGCTAAAGGTGGAACCCGTTGTAGACTGCCTTGAGGCAGTAAGAAAGAAGACTACAAAAGAGAGAACTCTTACGATTCTCACCACGCCACAGGGAGTAACACTAAGGCAACCGCTTGTGGAAAGGCTTTCGGGCTATGAGGAACTCATCATACTCTGTGGCAGGTACGAGGGTATAGACGAACGGATAAGGGCATTTGTGGATATGGAGGTCTCCATTGGAGACTATATACTGACCGGCGGAGAGATAGCAGCCCTCGTTATCATAGACAGTGTGGGCAGACTTGTTCCCGGTGTGGTGGGTGAGGCAGACTCACTTAAGACAGAGAGTTTCTCAGAGGGGCTGCTTGAATATCCCCAGTATACAAGGCCGCCCGAGTTCAGGGGGATGAAGGTGCCGGAGGTGCTGCTCTCGGGACACCACGAGCAGATAAGAAAGTGGCGCAGAAAGGAGAGCCTTAAGAGAACCCTTGAGCGAAGGCCAGACCTTTTAGAGAGGGCAGAGCTTACCGAAGAGGATAGAAAACTCATAAAAGAGTTGACTGAAAAGGGTTAATAGTGTAAATTATTTTATCTTAAGTTATATGTTTTCTGGAGGGTGATTCACGATGGACAGCATTCTGTCAGGCATAGAGAAGGAGTATCTGAGGACCGACATCCCGGAGTTTCGTCCCGGAGATACGGTGGTGGTTAAGGTTAAGATAAAAGAGGGCGATAAAGAAAGGGTACAGGCATTCGAGGGTGTGGTCATCAGGAAAAGAGGCGGGGGAACAGGAGCAACATTTACGGTAAGGAAGGTCTCCTATGGTATAGGCGTGGAAAGGACCTTCCCGCTCCATTCACCAATTATAGAGTCGATAGCCGTAAAAACCAAAGGGAAGGTGAGAAGAGCAAGGCTTTATTACCTCAGGGGTCTTAAAGGCAAGAAGGCAAGAATAAAAGAGCGCAGGGATTAAGAAGACCTTTTTATGGACTCCTTCGAAGCAAGGGCCCTCAACGAGGGCTACGAGGTTATCATAGGTATAGATGAGGCAGGCAGGGGACCCATAGCAGGTCCCGTGGTTGCTGGTGCCGTCGTATTCTCAAGAAGACTTCTGGAACTGGGTCTCAAGGATTCGAAAAAACTCTCTCCATCAAAAAGAGAAGCCTTCTCCTACAGCATATTCCTCAACAGCCCCTCTGTGGGTGTGGGTGTGGTATGGACAGAGGAGGTGGATAGCCTCAATATCCACAGGGCAAGCCTTATGGCTATGAAGAGGGCTGTGGAAAAGCTCGAAAAAAAGGGAGTAACTCCACAGATTCTGCTCGTAGATGGGCCCCACACCATACCAGACATAGACATACCCCAGATACCCATAGTATCGGGTGACTCTTTGAGCGTTACCATAGCAGCAGCATCCATTGTGGCAAAGACAGTAAGGGACAACATAATGAGGGCATACCACAGGCTCTACCCTGACTATGACTTTGAGACGAACAAGGGTTATCCCACAAAGGATCATATAATCACTCTTGACGAGATAGGCCCCTCTCCAATACATAGAAGGAGCTTTTCTCCTCTGAAATGAAGAAAATCCTGAAAAGGCTCTTTACCCCTTCCGCAAAAAGATGTCTTGGTGTGGCAGGCGAGAAGGAGGCAGAGAGGTTTCTCAAGAAAAAGGGCTACAGAATAATAGACAGAAACTACAGAACACGCCACGGAGAGATAGACCTTATAGCACTCGATGGAGATACGCTGGTGTTCGTTGAGGTAAAGACGAGGGGCTCTGATAACTTCGGGCTGCCGCAGGAGGCAGTGGATAGAAGAAAGAGGGCACACATCACGAAGGTATCGAAGTATTTTCTTGCAGAAAACCCCAGTTTTAAAGACCATAATGTAAGGTTCGATGTGGTGGGGCTTACCGTTGAGGGAGGTGCCCTCAGGGTTGAGCACATATCCAATGCCTTTGAGGTAGAGGAGTAGAATGGGCTGTGCCAAGGAAGGACTGGACTGTTCTGTTAGCCATAGCGTTATTGTTCTCAGTGGTTACTCTGTGGAGAAACCAGACATGGCAGCAACCTCTTCGGCTATGGCAGGATGTGGTAGAAAAGAGCCCGCAAAAGCTCAGAGCACTTACCAACCTTGCCAAGGCATATATCGAGGCAGGCAGGCTTGAAGAGGCAGAAAAAACCTTAAAGAAAGCTCTTAAGCTTGAGCCAGAGTTTGCACCAGCCCTTATAAACCTTGGGCTTGTAAGACAGAGACAGAATCGCCTTGAAGAGGCAGAAAGGCTATATCTCAAGGCACTTGAGATAGACCCACTATGGTGGCAGGTCTACAACAATCTTGGCAACCTTTATCTCAAAAGAGGCAGCCTCGATGAGGCAATTGAGGCTTTCCAGAAGGCAATAAGGCTTGAACCCCTTAAGGGGCTTCTGCATTTCAACCTTGCACTTGCCTACCATGGGGCAGGCTACCTCAGGGCGTCAGAGATAGAGTATAAAAGGGCACTCTCTCTGGGGTATGAATCGGCAGTGCTTCGTAACAATCTCGGGCTACTTTACTTTTCAAAAAGAAGGTTCAAAGATGCCATAGGGGAATACAAAAGGGCAATAGAGCTAAAGCCAGATTATGCAGAGGCACACAACAACCTTGCCAATCTATACGCAATGCTCGGCAGCTTCGATAAGGCAATAGAGGAGTTCAAACAGGCAGTGGAGCTCGACCCAACCAATGCAGATATACATTATAATATGGCACTTACCTACATGAGAACGGGACAGAAGGATAAAGCCCTTGAACACCTGCGGATGGCAGAAAGGCTCAGCCCCAGTGACAGGCAGATAAAGATACTTATAAAAAGGCTTGAGGAAGGCAGCTGACGATGGCAGAGGAGCTATTCATAATAGATGGCACTTCCTGTATATACAGGTCCTATCACGCCATACCACACCTTTCAACATCTGATGGAGTGCCGACAAACGCCGTATACGGCTTTACCCAGACACTGAAGAAGATACTCAACACCTACAGGCCCTCTTTTGTGGGAATTGCCCTTGATGCGAAGGGTCCTTCTTTCCGCCACGAGATATTCACCCAGTATAAAAGCGAGCGCCCGCCCATGCCCGATGAGCTTTCCGTGCAGCTTCCGCTGATAAAGGAGCTCATAAGGGCGTTTAACATACCGGTTATGGAGAAAGAAGGCTTCGAGGCAGACGACATAATAGCAACCCTTGCCCAGAGACTTTCAAAAAGTGGCATAAGGGTGGTCATAGTAACCTCTGATAAGGATATGTTTCAGCTGGTGGACGATGGGGTGGAGATATACGACTATACAAAGGATACCTTTCTCGACCGAAAGGCCGTGGTTGAAAAGATAGGTGTGGAGCCAGAGCTCATACCCGACTTTCTGGCACTTGTTGGAGACAGGATAGACTTTATTCCGGGTGTGCGCGGCATAGGGGAGAAGACGGCAAAAAAACTCATAGCACGGTACAGAACCATAGAGAACATCTACGCCCACCTTGATGAGATAGGTCCCCGAAGGGTAAAAGAGGCGCTTGAAAAGGGCAGGGACGATGCCTTCCTATCAAAGGAGCTTGCCATATTGAGGAAGGATGTGCCCATTGAGTGTGAGCTCAAAGGGCTTGCCCTTAGAGAGCCTGATTACACAAGACTTTCTGCGATACTAAAAAGGCTTGAGTTCTCAAGGCTCATTGAAGAGCTCATACCATCCACAGCACCTGAATTGAAAACAAAAAGAATAGAGGATGAGAAGACTTTAAGAGGTTTTCTTGAAAATGCCCATAAGGAAGGAAGGGTTGCGGTGGTGCTGCATGAAGAGTTAGCCTCAATGTATCTGTGTGCAGGCAAAAAGGAGGTCTGGCAGCTTGAGTCCAGCAGGGTGGACTGGGTGAGGGAGATTCTTGAGGATGAGGGGTTGTCGAAACTTACAGACGATGCAAAGAGGCTCTGGCTCTACGGGTTGAAAAATGGTATCACTTCAGAAGGCAGTGTTATGGATGTTACCATAGCCTCCTATCTTCTGAACCCCTCCCAGTCTCACAGGCTTGAGGATATAAGCTACAACTATATTGACCTCAAGTTTGATGGCACGAGGATGCCATCTTTAAGGGCTTATGCTGTCTGGAGGCTTTCAGATGTGCTCACAGAAAGGCTTAAAGAGGACGGTGTCTTTGAGCTCTTCACACAGCTCGAAGTGCCCTTAACAGAGGTGCTTGCCTGTATGGAAGAAAGGGGCGTTAAGCTCGATACAGAAGGGCTTGAAGGGCTCTCGAAGGAGCTTACAGAAAGGCTCCACCAGATAGAGGAGAATATATACAGTATAGCTGGCTACAGGTTCAACCTCAACTCCCATAAACAGCTGGCACATCTTCTGTTTGAAAAGTTAGGGCTTAAGCCCGTAAAAAAGACCCGCACGGGCTACTCAACAGATGAAAGTGTGCTTACCGTCTTGTCTCAATATCATGAGATACCGAGGGCTATAATAGAATACCGCCAGCTATCGAAACTTAAAAGCACCTATGT
>DRQE01000191.1 GCA_011371515.1 Deltaproteobacteria bacterium | reverse complement strand
TGCAACGGTGGTGTGCGAAAAGCCACGGCTTAAAGACCACATACCATACATGACAGAAAAGATAGCCCGCACCCTTGGTACACCGAAGTCTTCCATAAGCATAAAGGCAACCACAGAGGAAGGCCTTGGTACCACAGGCAGTGGGCGTGCAATAGCAGCCTATGCCGTATGTCTTATAGAAGAAGTCCCTGTAGAGGTATAGATGGTAAGAACACGGTTTGCACCTGCTCCAACAGGCTACCTTCACATAGGTAACATAAGAACCGCACTTTTTAACTTTCTTTTTGCAAGAAGAAAGAAGGGCGGCTTCCTTTTAAGAATAGAGGACACAGACCCCTTGCGCGCAAGTGCAGAGTATGAAAGAGCAATTTTCGACGACCTTCACTTTCTGGGGCTAACATGGGATGGTGAGCCTGTAAGACAGTCTGAAAGGAAAGAGCTCTACATAAACCATGCAGAAAGGCTTCTTGAAAGTGGCAATGCCTACAGGTGCTACTGCTCCAGAGAGAGGCTTGAGGAGTTGAGACGAAGCCAGCTTGCACGGGGGCTTCCGCCAGTTTACGACAGAAGATGCCTCAAAGAGCCACCCACCGATAAAAAAGACCATGTGGTAAGATTTCGTATGCCCCATCGAAAGATAACCTTCACCGACAGGGTATACGGAAGGCTTGAGTTCAATGGTGCAGACATCGGGGACTTCATCATAGTAGATTCTGGCGGCAGGGCAACCTACAACCTTACCTGTGTGGTAGATGATGCCACAATGGGCATAACCCACATAATCCGCGGTGAGGACCACCTCTCTAACACCCCACGGCAGATAGCCATCGCACAGGCACTTGGCTTCAAGGTGCCGGAATACATACACCTACCCCTTGTAACAGGAGCGGACAGAAAGCCCCTGAGCAAACGCCACACAGGTGTATCCATAAAAGAACTCAGGAAAGAAGGCTACCTGCCCATTGCCATACTAAACTGTGCGGCTCGACTTGGCTGGCACATAGAGGGGCTGCTCACACTGGAAGAGATGACAGAGAGTTTCTCCGTAGAAAAACTCTCAAGAAGCCCTTCCATCTTCGATACGACCACACTTAAAAGGCTTAATAAAACCGCCATAGAGATGGCATCGGCAGAAGAACTTCTGAAATACCTCGAAGGGCTTGAGGGCTCTCCAGAAGAAAGCCTCGCACCTGTCGTAGAGGCTGTAAAGGGCAATGCCGAAACACTTAAAGAACTCAAGGGGCTTGTCACATCCATAGTTGAAAGACCCCTGCTCGATGAACGATTGAAAGGGCTTGTGTCGGGCTCGAAGGCGGTGCTCGAAGAGGCACTGTGCCTTCTGGAAGGAGCAAAAGAACTTGACGAAAATATCTTTAATACTATCATAGAAGAGTTGAAGAAAGGGGGCAGAAAGACGAAAGAGGTCTTCATGCCCTTAAGGGTTGCCCTTACGGGCACAACCCGTGGTATAGAGCTGACAAGAGTAGCCACCCTGCTTGGCAGGGAAGAGGCAATCCAGAGAATAAAAAAAGCTCTTGAAGAGGTGAAATGATGGGCATAAAGGTGTACAACTCTCTTACAAAGAAGAAAGAAGAGTTTTTACCGCTTGAGCCTTACGGTGTGAAGATGTATGTCTGCGGGCCCACGGTGTATGACTTAAGCCACATAGGTCATGCACGAAGTGCCATAGCCTTCGATGTGATATACCGCTACCTTAAATACCGCGGCTATGATGTCACCTACACCCGTAACTATACGGATGTGGACGATAAGATAATCGAAAGAGCCCAGAGGGAAGGGACCTCTACAGAGGAGGTATCGGAGCGTTACATAAAGGCATACGATGAGGACATGGCAGCCCTTGGGGTGAGTCTGCCCACACACAGGCCCCGTGCAACAGAGACCATACCAGAGATGATAGAGGCAATAGAGGGCCTCATAGAGAAAGGCTATGCCTATGTGGTCGATGGCGATGTCTACTATTCTGTAAGAAAGTTTCAGGGGTACGGGAAACTCTCGGGCAAAAACATAGAGGAGCTTGAGGCAGGTGCAAGGGTGGAGGTGGACGAACGGAAGAAAGACCCTCTGGACTTTGCCCTCTGGAAGAAAAGCAAACAGGGTGAGCCATGGTGGGAAAGCCCATGGGGCAGGGGCAGACCCGGCTGGCACATAGAGTGCTCTGCCATGTGCATCAAATACCTTGGTGAGACCATAGACATCCACGGTGGCGGAAAGGACCTCATATTCCCCCACCATGAAAACGAGATTGCCCAGAGTGAAGCCCTCACAGGCAAACCCTTTGCAAGATACTGGCTGCACAACGGTTTCGTTAACATAGAAAAGGAGAAGATGAGCAAATCCCTTGGCAACATCCTCACGATAAGGGATGCCCTGAAACTACACACACCAGAGAGCATAAGGCTATTTGTACTCTCAAGCCACTACCGTTCCCCTGTAGAGTACAGCCACTCAACCCTTAAGGAGGCCGAGGCAAAGGCAGAAAGGTTCTATAGAACCCTTTTGCGTATAAAGGAGGAGTTCCCACAGACACTGGAAGCCAAGCTACCCGAAGAAAGGCTTGCCGAAAGGTTGAAACCCTTCCTTGATGCAATGGACGATGACTTCAACACCGCCCACACCATAGGGCTTATGTTCGAAGAGGTCTCGAGGGCGAACAAACTTCTTGATAGTGCTTCTGGTAGAACCCCTGAAGAGACAAAAGAGGAGCTTTCAGCGATTGTGTCAGTCTTTGGAGAGCTTTCACGCATACTCGGTGTGTTCGAGAGAAGCCCCGAAGCCTATTTCACTAATCTCAAGAGCCATGCCCCAATACCTGTAGAAGAGATAAACGCCCTTATAAAAGAGAGAGAAGAGGCAAGAAAAAGGCGCGACTATGCCCGTGCAGATGCCATAAGGGATGAACTGAAGGAGAAGGGCATAATCCTTGAAGACACCCCTGAAGGTACCCGATGGTTCGTAAGATAGCCGCTTACCAGCGACCCCAGTGGATTATCTCTGAAAGGGGCTTTCTGCTCTTTTCCTCCACCTTCAACTCTTCCACTGGATAGCCAATGACTATTATGGCAACCACATCTATGCCATCAGGTATGCCAAGGATTTCTTTAACCTTTTCTGGCTCTATTGCTGCAACCCAGCATGTGCCGAGCCCCTCGGCAGTTGCAGCCCCTATCATCTCGGTTACCGCTATGGTAACATCAACCCATGCGTAGTTCCTACCGTCTGCCTTTCTGACCCATGCCTTCGAGGGTTCT
>DRQE01000190.1 GCA_011371515.1 Deltaproteobacteria bacterium | reverse complement strand
GGTAGCCCTTCCCTCTTACGGGCTGGCTCCAGAAGGAGTGTTACCTCTGGAAGAAGCAGCTCCCACAGTCTGCCGGGGTTGGGCAGATATGCACGGGCTCTTCTGCCACCTATCCTGCACTCTACGACGAATCTGTTAGACCGCTCTATAAAGATGGCCTCTACGAGGTCTTTGAAAAGAGAAAGCTTCATAGTAGAAAAGACTATCCCAGATAAGGCCTGACGGAGAGAAGCCCCCTTCTGAGTGCCTCTTCGCTGTGCTGTTCAAGGGTGTAGACAACCCCATCGGTGTGTTTTTCAAGGAGGGTAAAGAACCTTGGAAAGTCTATTATGCCCTCGCCCACTGGCAGGTGTTCGTCGTACTCACCGTGGTTGTCGTGTATGTGAACCTCTTTTATCCACCTTCCAAGGCTATGGAACCACTCATCCATCTCGACCTTTGAGAAAAGATTCATATGCCCTGCGTCCACACAAACACCGAACCCAGTAGAGTTCACACTCTCCACAAGTCGTCTTATCGGGGCTGGCTCTTCTTCAAAGACATTCTCAACGGTTATTACCGTTCCCACCCTTTCTGCAACTGGCACAACCTTCTGCCATGTTTTAAGGCTCTGGGATAGCCAGAGCGCCACATCGCCATCAAAGCGTTTTTCATCGTAGCCTGCATGGAGCACGATTCTTAAGGGCCTCAATACCTCTGCTATCTCAAGGGTCTTAAGGTATCTCTCTACTGTAACCTCTCTTACCTTCTCGTCTACAGCCCCTGCACAGAGGTCCATGTAGGGTCCATGGATGGTAACGCTGAGCCCTGCGGCATCAAGCCTTCTCTTTATATCAGCCACAACCCCAAGGTCCACAGTATCCACACAGTGGTTGTCGAAGTAGACCTCGGGGTTTATGGATGCATCCACTATGTCATCCATACGCTCGGTCAGTATAGGATATGGTATATGGGCATGTAGCTTCATAACAGTAATAAAATATTTAATACGAAACAGGTCCTGATTGCAAGACAAATCCATGCAGGGGCTTGATACTCTCCATAGATGGCTGTTAATATATCTTTAACATGGAAGGGATAACCATAATAGGTGGCGGGCTTGCAGGCTGTGAGGCAGCCTTTACCATAAGACGGCTTGGCGGAAGGGTAAGGCTATATGAGATGAAGCCCGCCAGATTCAGCCCTGCCCACAGGCTTGAGGGCCTTGCAGAGCTTGTGTGCAGCAATTCGCTCAAGTCAGAGTCTGTGGAGAACGCATCAGGGCTATTGAAGGAAGAGATGTGGCTTATGGGTTCTGTGGTTATAGAGGCTGCCAGAAGGACCCGTGTGCCTGCTGGCAAGGCGCTCGCAGTGGACAGGGTAAGGTTCTCACAGCTCGTAACAGAGATGCTCGAGAAAATAGGGGTCGAGATAGTAAGGGAGGAATGCACAGACATACCGCCTAATAGACCCCTTATCATTGCAACAGGTCCCCTTACGAGTGAGCCCTTCTCACAGGCCCTGCAGATGCTACTGGGCAGTGAGAACCTCTACTTCTACGATGCCATAGCACCTATAATCTACAAAGACTCTATAGACCTTTCTATTGCCTTTCGAGCCTCGCGCTACGGCAGGGGTGGAGATGATTACATAAATTGTCCGATGAACAGGGCTGAATACGAGCACTTTGTAAAGGAGCTCGTCTCTGCCAAGAAGACACCCCTAAGAGAGTTCGAGCATATCCCCTTCTTCGAGGGCTGCATGCCAATAGAAGAGATGGCTCGAAGGGGCATGGATACCCTTGCCTTTGGTCCACTTAAGCCAGTTGGCCTTAAAGACCCCAGAACTGGAAAGACCCCTTACGCAGTAGTACAGCTCAGAAGAGAAAATCAAGAGGATACACTCTACAACATGGTGGGCTTCCAGACAAGGCTTACACATCCTGAACAAAAAAGGGTCTTCAGCCTAATTCCGGGGCTTAAAAACATAAAGTTTGCCCGCTTCGGGAGCATACACAGAAACAGTTTCATAAACTCCCCCCGCCTTCTTCTACCCACATTGCAGCTTAAGAAGGACCCTCTCAT
Organism: Deltaproteobacteria bacterium; assembly: GCA_011371515.1. Classification (GTDB taxonomy): domain Bacteria; phylum Desulfobacterota; class GWC2-55-46; order GWC2-55-46; family DRQE01; genus DRQE01. The sequence continues at coordinate 3,219 of DRQE01000190.1, read as the reverse complement.
ACTCTTTGCAGGCCAGCTCACAGGGGTCGAGGGCTACTGCGAGTCCGCAGCCACTGGCATAGTGGCAGGTATAAACGCATGGCGTCTTTCCAGAGGGCTTGAGCCCCTCTCTCCACCGCCTGACACCATGGTTGGTGCCCTTCTTAGGTACATAACAAGCCCTGAAAGAAAGGACTTCCAGCCCATGAACGCAAACTTCGGCATACTGAAAAAAGAAAGCCGCACCCCAAAGAAGGAATGCGCCGAAAGGGCTCTAATAGAGATGAAACTCTGGCTTGAGAAAACCCTTGCAACCCCACCGAGGATTTGATATTTAACCACTATGGAAAGACGCAAAGAGATACTGCTTAAAGCCCTCCAGAGTGATAATGAGGAAATAAGAAAAGCCTCGGCAGAGGCTATGGAGAACCTTGAGATACGCGAAAGACTGCCAGAGCTTGAGAAGATAATAACAGGTGGGGCTCCAAGGCTGGACAAACTTCGTGCCCTCTATTCTCTCTCAAGGCTGCGTGGTGAAAGCGTTATGAGGCTTGCGGCAAAGGCACTATCAGACAGTGACGAGGATGTGCGGGCAACCGCAGTAAGGGTGCTCGCAGAGATAGGCGATAGAAGGATACTTCCAGAGCTTGTGGAGATGCTCAAGGATACAAGCGATGTGGTCAAGAGGGTAACCCTCGACGCACTCTCTGGCTTCAGAGAGCCAAAGCTCATAGGCCCACTGCTTTATGCCCTGAAGAGTCAAGACACAGGAGTTATTGAGCGAGCCATAAGGCTTATTGCCCGCCTTGGAGACAAAAAGGCAGAACAGGCGATGCTCTACTTCTCTGTAAAAGGTAGCCCTTCGGTAAAAGAGCTTGCCATAAGGGCACTTGGCATGATGGAGGGCTAACTCACCTCTTTCGTGAAGAAATCCCCAAGGTCGAATTCTCTTGCGCAGGGGTCTGCTGAGCCCACTATCTGTGGAGCATCGGGGCTTGCGGCAAGGTCAAGCTCAAAGGGCTCTGTAAGGCGATTGCCCTCTTTATCGTACACAACCTTTACCACCGGCCTTTCTGCATCCACAGGATTTGCCCTTATAACCACCCCCACCTCGTTGGTGGAAAGCCTTACGAGTGTGCCAACAGGATATACTCCGAGCATGTCGGCGAACCTTTCCACCATCAGGGGGTCGAAGTGTTTGCCGCTCAATCCCTTCAGTATCTTTACAGCCTCACTTGGCTGGTAGGGTTTCTGATATACGCGCAGCGTGGTGAGGGCATCGTAGGAGTCTGCAATGGTTACTATCATGCTCAAGGGATGAACATCTCCCTTGACTTCTGGATAACCCGTGCGGTCATATCTTACATGGTGCTCGTACACGAGCCTTGCAACAAGCTCCTTCATGCCGTTTATTCTCTTTATTATCCTCTCTCCTATGACAGGATGCTGCTTTACCTGCTCCCACTCTTCATGGCTGAGGCTACCGGGTTTTTTGATTATATCCTCGGTAATGCCTGTCTTTCCTATGTCGTGAAGAAGCCCCGCGGTGCCAACCACCTCCAAGTCCTCTTTTTCAAGCCCCATGAAACTTCCAAGTGAAAGCCCTATTATACTCACATTGACAGAATGGTTGTAGAGGTAGTTGTCGTAATTCTTTATCATCGTGAGCCCTATCATAACACTGGAGTCTGAGAGCACGAGCTCTGCCATCTCACCAACCACCCTTTTTACAGGTTCTGCCCTCGGAAGTTTACCCATTCGTATGTCGTTCATGGTATCCTTTACAACCTCTATGGCATCGTTGTATACCCTTAAGAATACTCCCTTTCCGCTTCCTATAGACCTTACCGTTATGTGGGTAATGTCTCTTTTCGAAAACTCCCTTTTGAGGTTATCCCCTTTTATACTGTCGTCGAGCATAACATCTATGAAAGAGGTAAGCTCTTTCTCGGAGACCCCTTTCTCAAATATAAGTGCCTCTATCTCTTTATTCTCCATACGCGTGAACAGATCAGGATAATCTTCCCTTCCCCGAGCAACCGGTATATCATCGAACACCAGCTCATCGTTGACCATCGCAACAACGAGCTTTGTTTTTGTACGGAAGAACTCTGAAAGCTGTTGCTGAAGCCTTCTTATGGTTCCTATGACAGATGGATGCTTCGGCGGGTAGAGCTTCCTCGTCTGAAGAGAAGAGTTTATGGTTCTGAGAATAGATTCTCTCCCATCGTTATTCATGGACTAACTTTCCTGCTTGCCTTCGAGCACCCGCCTACAGGTGGCATAAAGCTGCCCTGTAGACTGGTTGCACACCCTTTTAACTATATCCAGTGCCTCTGTGCCACCTATCTTGCCGAGTGAAAGGATGGCGAGGTTTTTGAGCTCTTCGTTCGCCTCCCTGCGAAACCAGACCCTCCTTGTGGCAAGTTTCTCAAGATAGGGCAGTGCCCTTCTGTCTCCTATTATGCCAAGGGCTTTGATTGCCTCTTTCTTAAGGTCTGTATTGTCTGTAAAGGTCTCTCTCTTTGTGGCAAGCTCTCCAAGTATATCTACCGCATCTTTGTCTTTTAGTATGGCGAGCGATATTATTGCCTGAGCCTTAAGGGTTCTGTCTGCCTCTTTATCGTGTATGGTGGATATAAGCAGCCTCGATGAGCGTGGCGATGGTATGCGGGCAAGGCTTTTGAGCACCTCTTTTTTTACCCTTATGTCCTCGTGCATGTAAGCACGCTCAAGGGCATCAAGGGAGCCTTCTCCACCTAAAGCCCCGAGAAGGGCAACCATCTGACGCACTGCGAACCAGCGGGGGTCATTGAGCCTTGCTTCCACCTTCTCTCTTATTCTGTCTCCAAAATATACGAGCACATTAAAGAGCCTTCTCCTTACCGAGGCATCCTCTGCATCCACGAGGGCATCGAGCATTATATCCACCGAGCGATCCTCACACATTACGAGAAGATGGTCTATGGTGGTGCGTTCGGGCTCGTCCTGTCTGCCTATTCTCAGTACGAGGTATCTTATGGTGTCTTCCTTGAGAAGCTGAAAAAGACATTCCCTTGCCTTCTTTCTTATCTCTTCGGGAAGGCTTTTCGTGAGGGCATGTCTCAGGAAGACCTTCAGCACGGGAAATAGCTCGTCGAATTCACCTGCATCTATAAGGTGAAGTGCCTTTTCCACTATACGAATTGCAAGGTCGTTGTACCTTATAACATCCTTCTCTTTTTCTATCCTTTTAAGAAG
>DRQE01000189.1 GCA_011371515.1 Deltaproteobacteria bacterium | reverse complement strand
TCATGGATGCGGAATAGTCTTGCTCCGTATCCAGAAACCATCACACCTATGAAAGTAAGCAATGCCCCCACAAGTATGTTGAATATAAAGACCGAGCTTATGTGGGAAGGTTTGAGTTCCTTTCGCTGTATAAGGGCTGGACCAAAGCCCACCTCTGAGAACGCCTGCACTAATGAGGTAACCACCAGCGCCATACCAAGAAGACCGAAGTCCTCCGGCTCGAGCATGGTGGTAAGCCATAAAAATACGACAAATCCTATACCCTGTTTACCAAAAGTCTGTACGAAAGACCAGAGCATCTATATGTCAGCAACCCTCTATGGATAGTACTTCTAAAACTCCCTTTGTATTTTTTAAGTCTCAAAGAGATTGTATTGTCTTCAAACCTTAAATGCTGCTTACAATTTTATCCCGTTAAACTCTAAAAAGAGCCATAGTCCCTGTAAAGCCTGTCTCTATAGTCCATTTAGCGTGCCCCCTCTCTTCTCAGTATTACCGGTACGGTCTTAAGCAGTATAACCACATCGAGCCAGAGGTTCCAGTTTCTCACATACCAGCCGTCAAGCCTGACTCTGTGTTCGTAGTCGGTATTGCTCCTTCCCGAGACCTGCCACAGCCCTGTAATACCGGGGGGCAGGCTCAGGATAAGCTCTGCATACTCGCCGAGATACTCCTTCTCCCTTGGAAGATAGGGTCTTGGACCAACAAGGCTCATCTCTCCTTTGAGCACATTGATTATCTGTGGCAGCTCATCAAGTGAGGTCCTTCGCAGAAACCTTCCCACACTGGTAACCCTTGGGTCATCCTTGAGCTTCCAGAACTTCTCCCACTCCTCTCTTTTCTCTGGGTCGTTTGCCAGTATTTCTTCCAGCCTTTCTTCTGCGTCCACATACATGGTTCTGAACTTGTAGCACATAAAGGGCTTACCATCCTTGCCTATTCTGGTCTGCCTGAAAAGGGCCGGTCCTTGGGAATTAAGCCTTATCACACAGGATATGACGGCTATTATCACCAGAAGGAAAGGGGATATGATGAGTGCCACCATGTAGTCGAATCCCCTCTTTATGATGTAGTTTCCAAGGTGCTCGAGGTTGTTCTTTATCTCTATTACTATGGTCTGCTCGTAGAAGAAGTGCCTCAGCTCTGTGCCAAGCACCGCTATGCCAGATATATCGGGTATGTAAAGTGTGTTCTCCACCTTGTGTTGAATTCTGTTTATAATGCTCGTAAGTCTATCCTTCTCGAGCTCTGGCTTTGCTATAACCACATCCTGTATGCCGCACCTTCTTATGTATCTTTCTATTCTATCCACACCACGATGCACTTTTATGCCATCAATCTTACGGGGCAGCCCCTCTTCATCGTCCACAAAGCCTGCCACCTCGTAGCCAAGGTTGGGCTCGCTCTCAAGGGCGGATTTTGCGGTTCTTCCGGTCCTTCCCGCCCCTATTATAAGGACCTTTCTCTTCATAAGCCCCAGCGAATATATGAGCCTTTTAAAAAGAGGTCTCGTAAGCGGTATGACAACAAAGGATAGAAGCGCCATGTTCAGTATAACAGCCCTTGAAAACAGGGCTCCCTGCTTGCCAACAAAGAGTATGGCGAATATGATTATTGCCGTAAAGAGCACACTCTTCCAGACGAACTTGACCTCGTCCCAGAAGGTAAACCTTCTGGAATACCCGCCCTCATAGGTTACAACCCCAAACCATAGGAAGAATATCCAGTAGTATGTCCATATGTCTGCCTCGAATTCTGGTAGTCCCTCGAACAACCTTGGCAGAACCCACTGCCTCAATGCCACCGAAAGGTAGAATATGGCAACTATGGTGATGGCATCGGTTATAAATAGAAGTATAAGCCCTGCCCTGTTCTTCATAAACCAGATAGCACTCCATAAGGGGTAGAAGTATTCATTATACAATCCTAATATACAGACTCAAGGGATGGAACAGAAGAGCCTGTTTTTCGTCATGGTATACAATCCTGTAGATAACATAGGTTCTTCCCTCTTCCACACTGAATGTTGCAAGCTCTTGCAGAAGGGTTCTTCCTTTTTCTCTATCCTTAAAGCCCCTTACGACACGCTCGAGGTTCTTTCTGTAGCCTGCAAGAAACTCTGCCCTATGTTCTCTTGCATACTTTAGTAGCTCTTCGATGGACAATTCGTCCCTCAGGTATACAAACCTTCCCTCTGCGTAGAAGCTCACTATGGGTCTTCTGGCGAGTATGGTACGTCCAGAGCCCGCCTCCTTCAGTAGCCACTCTCCTGCAAGCCTTTCTGGAAGCCTGTGTGCATGTAGAGAGGTAAGCCCCTGATAGAGCTGGACCACCACTATGAGGACAAGGGCTGTACCCACCCAGAGGGCACCCCTTTCTCTAAACCTTGAGTCAGCCCAGCCCGTGAATCTTTCAAAACCCCATGCAACGAATACTGCTATAAAGGGGGTAAGCCTTACGAAGTATCGTCTTTCAGGAAGTATCAGCATATGGACCACCGTGTAGACCGCAACCACAAAGAGAAGAAACTTCTCCTTCTCTGAAAACCCCTCCTTTCGTCTTGCCACGAGATACCAGCCGAAGAAGAACACAAAGGGCACAGAGAGTGCCTCGGGAAAACGGCTCAAGAAGACTTCGATGTTGGTGTTCCTAAGTGTCAGGGTATGGAGCATGTCCAGAAGAATGTAATAGGGCACGACCTTTGCCGTAAGGGTAACCCTTCCTGTCTCATCGTAGAGAAAGATTAGATAAAACAGAGCCACCAGTACGAATATGAGCCATCCACATCCTACAAGAAGCAATCTTCTCTGCCAGTCCTCTTTGATGTCCTTTATGTTCCTTAATGCTATCCATATGGTGAATATAATCAGAAATCCCAAGGCAGCGTGCTTGTTGAGGTAGGCAAGGGCGGAAAGTACACCCACAAGTATCATAAGATGTGCCTTCTTCTCCATTATTGCCTTCATGGCAAGCCCAACCATTGCCATGGCAAGAAAGTAGTATATGGTCTCCCTCAGTGTCTCACCTGAGTAGCGTATAAGGTAGGGGTGTAGAGTTATGAAGAAAGCCGTCCAGAGCCCCGTACGCTCGTCGTAGATGTATCTGCCAAGCCAGAACCCAAGGGGTATTATGAGAATGCCGAATATTAAAGATACAATCCTTGCCGAGAGCTCGAGCTCTCCCGTAAGCGGATAGAGAAGGCTTACGAGCAGCGGATGTAGTGGCGGGCGTCTGGGGTCTATTGCCTCGGAAAGTCTGCCCTCTATAAATGC
>DRQE01000188.1 GCA_011371515.1 Deltaproteobacteria bacterium | reverse complement strand
GTCCATAGCCTCTTTTTCCATATTACAAAGGAGACCACTATTATTAGCGCAAGGCTTACCAGCTGAGCCACTCTGAAGGAGCCCAGCATGAGGCTATCTGCCCTGAATGCCTCCACAAAGAATCTTCCGGCAGAGTAGAGCACAAGATATGTGGCAAATATGAAACCATCTTTGTGCTCCCTCTTTCTGAGCCCAAACCAGAGTATGGAAAAGATGACGAGGTTGAGCGCCATCTCATAGAGCATCGTTGGGTGTATGGGGATGCCGGGAAACTCTCTGCCTGCAATGCTTTCTGGTGGAAAGACCACACCCCATGGTAGTGTGGTTGGCACCCCGTGGGCATCGCCGTTCATAAAGTTACCGAATCTACCGAATGCCTGCCCAAGTATTATTGCAGGTGCTACGGCATCTGCCATCTTCCAGAAGGGTATCTTCTTTCTTTTAAGATAGAGATAAGCCACTGTAACGCCACCGATTATTCCACCGTGTATTGCCAGCCCTCCGTGCCATATGGCAGGTATCTCAAGGGGAACCCTTGCGTAGTACTGCCAGTTGAAGAGCACATAGTAAAGCCTTGCTCCCACTATGCCACCAAGAACGGTCCATATAACGAAGTCCATAACCTCTTCTTCTTTAAGCCCTATGGCCTTTCGCTTTACCTCGCTTTTTATGAGAACGCTACCCACCACTATGGCAACAACATACATCAGGCCATAGAACCTGACCTCAATGGGTCCGAGCTTGAAGAGAACTGGCCACACCTTGAGACTATCCTTCTCCTTATTAGAAGTCCTTTATCGGGCTTGATGCAGTGGCATAGAGCTTTTTAGGAATCCTGCCCGAAAGGTAGGCAAGCCTTCCTGCCTCCACTGCAAGCCTCATTGCCCTTGCCATCTTGACCGGGTCTTTTGCCCCTGCTATGCCTGTGTTCATAAGCACCCCGTCACAACCAAGCTCCATGGCTATGGCAGCATCCGAGGCAGTGCCAACCCCTGCGTCCACGATTACGGGCACATTTACGGTTTCAAGTATTATCTTTATGTTATAGGGGTTCCTTATTCCAAGCCCGCTTCCTATAGGGGCTGCAAGTGGCATCACTGCCTGACAACCAAGGTCTTCCAGTTTTCTGGCAACCACAGGGTCGTCGTTCGTATATGGCAACACTGTAAAGCCATCTTCAAGCAGTATCCTTGCTGCCTCAAGAAGAGCCTTTGTATCGGGAAAGAGGGTCTTCTTATCCCCTATGACCTCGAGTTTTACGAGCTCTGTTCCAAGGGCTTCCCTTGCAAGATGTGCGGTGCGAACAGCCTCCTCAACGGTGTAACAATCTGCAGTGTTTGGAAGTATGGTATATCTGGTGGTATCTATATGTGCAAGAAGGGTGTCCTGCGGGTTCGAAAGATCAACCCTTCTTACAGCCACTGTGACCACCTCTGCGCCTGATGCCTCAAGAGCCTGTTTCATCACCTCGTTGGATGAGTACTTACCTGTGCCCACCATCAGGCGTGAAGAGAACTCCCATTTGCCTATCTTGAGTTTATCCTCCATAGGATATTTTCCTCCTTTCTCCTGTTTTGCTCTGTTATATTATCCGCCACCTACCATGCGGACTATCTCCACCCTGTCTCCCTCCTTTAGAGGGGTCTTTTCGTGCTGGCTTCGGGGCACGATCTCGCGGTTGAGCTCCACGGCTGTGCCCTGCTGCGGTATGCCGAGGCTCTCAAGAAGTGCCTTTACAGTTGTGCCCTCGGCTATATCCATGGTCTTTCCGTTTACCTGTATCTGCACTTCTTCTAACCTCCTTTTTATAGATAAAGGTCGCGTCTGCCCTCTTCAAGCTCTCTTATCTTCTCTATTACATACTTTCTCGTCTTCTCGTCTTTTATGTCCTCAAGTGCCTTCTCTATAGCCTTATGGAACGCACCTTTCAGCCCATCGAGTTCTGCCTCGAGCATGTACTCTTTAAGTGTTATTATGGCATTTGCCTGACAGAATCCCTTCATAAGTCCACGGGATGTTATGGATGTAAACTTGCTGCCCGTTCTACCCACCCTGTAGCATGTGGCACAGAGGCTTGGAAGTCTGCCTTCTTCTATAACATCGAGCATCACCTCAAGAAGCCCGCGCTTATCATCTGTAGAGAACTGCTCAAGAGTCTTCTGGCGATGCCTGTATCCACCCGGGTCTGTGCGTGATGCAGCGCTCATCTGTGAGGCACCAACCCGAAGAAGCTCTCTTCTCAACGAGGCACCTTCTCTTGTGGAGACCACAACCCCGGCTGTTGGCACACTCAATCTGTATAGGGCGGTAATCTTTTTAAGCTCCTCATCGGTTACACTGTATTGCCTGAGTCTATCCGGTGTAATTGCTGCCCCTTTTGCAGGCCTCATCCTTGGAATCGATATGGTGTGGGCATGTGTGCCATAGGCTCTGTAAAGATGGTTTGAGTGCATAATAGTTGCAAGCACATCGAAGCGATAATCATATAGGCCAAGGAGAGCCCCTATGCCCACATCCTCGAAGCCTGCCTCAAGGGCTCTATCCATTACCGTTATGCGCCAGAGGTAATCCTTCTTTGGGCCCTGTGGGTGCATCTCCTCATAGGTGGGTCTATGGTATGTCTCCTGAAATACCTGAAAGACTCCGTAGCCAGCCCTTTTAAGTTCTCTTAAAGCCTCCACCTCCATTGGTGGGGCATTGAGATGCACTATTCTTATACCAGTTTCTCTGTATATTGCCCTTATTGCCCTTACGAGATAGTCCACCCCTGCAAGGGGGTCTTCGCCCACAACAAGAAGAAGCCTCTTGAAGCCCATCGCCTCAAGGGTCTTTGCCTCTGCAACAATCTCCTTTTCGGTAAGCCTCTTTCTTGGCAGCTCTTTGTTGGCACTCCTGAAGCCACAGTACCTGCAGGAGTTGACACAGTAGTTTGAAAGATAGAGAGGTGCAAAAAGGACCACCCTGTCTCCAAAGACCTTTCTTTTGACCCTGTCTGCCCTCTCATAGATGAGTCTTAAGTGCTCTGGCTTCTTCACATGGAGTAGCCTTATCACCTGTTGAGCTCTCAGCCCTTTGAGGCTGTCCGCCTCCTCCAGTATACGGAGAAGCTCCTCTCTATCTGGCTCTTTTCTGTCTTCTAAGAGGCTCAGTATCTCTTTTTCGTCGATTACCATCTTTCTAACTCTCTTTCCAAATAAATAAAGCCGCCCAGCATATGGGCGGCCTTAAAGTGCATTGATACAGCTATAGCATTATTTAAACTTAAGACACTTTAAGCCCGGCCGCTTCCCTACGCTGGCATTACCCAGATCAGGTTCAAGGGGTCTTCCCTTCCTTCAAGGGAACTCTCAGCCCCTCCACAGGGGCTCCCCCAGCAGCCCGTAAGGTCTATATGTTCTTCTAAAGATTAAAATACCAGCAATCAATACCCCTGTCAAGGACATATGCCGAGTCTGCAATCAGCCTGCCCTGAGCACAGGTCTCAGGTATTTGCCCGTATAGCTCTCCTTTGTTCTTGCAATCTTCTCTGGTGTGCCCTCGGCGACTATCATGCCACCTCTATCGCCACCTTCGGGACCAAGGTCTATTATGTGGTCTGCTGTCTTTATACAGTCAAGGTTGTGCTCTACAACTATAACCGTGTTGCCCGCATCCACAAGCCTGCCAAGAACGGCAAGCAATTTCTTTATGTCATCGGGATGCAGCCCCGTTGTTGGCTCATCCAGAATGTAGAGGACCCCACCTTCCTCTCCTCCAAGAAGCTCACGGGCAATCTTAAGCCTCTGTGCCTCTCCGCCCGAAAGGGTGAGCGCCGACTGGCCAAGCCTCAAGTAGCCAAGGCCCACCTCTCTTAAAAGGGCAATCTTTTTTACAAGATGTGGCAGTGGGGCAAAAAACCTGTATGCCTCATCGAAGGTCATCTGGAGCACATCGTATATGTTCTTGTTGTTGTACTTTATCTCCAGTATCTCTGGTCTGTAGCGTTTTCCATTACATACACTGCAGTTTATGTATACATCTGGAAGAAAGTACATCTCCACCTTTTCCACCCCTTCACCCTTACATGCCTCGCATCTTCCGCCCGGCACATTGAATGAAAAACTGCCCGCTCCTATGCCGCGTTCCCTTGCAAGCCTCAAAGACGCAAAGAAGTGGCGTATGTCGTCAAATCCGCCTATGTAGGTTATGGGGTTGCTGCGCGGGGTCTTGCCTATGGGCTCCTGATCTATAAGTCTCACATCCTGCAGGTGCTCTGCCCCTTCTATTGAATGGTAGGGAAGGGGCCTGTCTGCCTTCATGCCGAACTTTAGGGCAAGGGCATTGTAAAGGGTGTCCATAACAAGGCTACTTTTGCCTGAGCCAGAAACCCCGGTTATACAGATGAATGTGTTGAGTGGAAACCTCACATCTATTCCTTTAAGGTTATTGCCCCGTGCTCCCTTAAGGATTAGCTCCTTTCCACTGCCCTTTCGTCTCCATCTGGGCACATTTATCCTTAGCTCTCCTCTTAAATATCTTGCCGTAAGGGTAGAGGCACTTTCTATAAAGTCTTTTTTGGGACCACTGTATACTATCCTTCCACCCATCTCGCCAGAGCCCGGCCCAAGCTCCACTATGTGATGAGCCTCTTTTATTATCGACTGGTCATGCTCCACTATAACCACTGTGTTGCCCAGTCTGGACAATCTTTTAAGCTGGGCTATAAGCATTGCCACATCCCTTGGATGAAGCCCTATGGATGGCTCGTCCAGTATGTAAAGCACCCCTGAAAGGGATGAGGCAAGCTGATTTGCAAGTGCCACCCTTTGAGCCTCACCACCAGAAAGAGTGCGGGTAAGCCTGTCAAGGGTTATGTAGCCAAGCCCTGTCTCTTCAAGAAAATCGAGCTTGAGGGTTATCTGCTTGAGTGCCTCCTTTGCTATCTCCCTTTCAACAGGTGTGAGCTCAAGCTCTTTGAAGAACCTTCTTGCCTCACTTACGGTAAGGTGGCTTACCTCTGCAATGTTGAACCCGCCAACGGTTACAAGAAGGGCTTTCTCCTTAAGCCTTGTGCCCTTACAGGCAGGACACCTGAAGTGCCCCTTGTATCGGGAAAGAAAGACCCTTATGTGGAGCTTGTATCTTTTGCTCTCAAGATACTCGAAGAACTCCTCTACTCCCTCGAAGTCCTCTGTGCCCTCGAATAGAAGCCTCTTTTCTCTTTCAGAAAGCTCGTAGAACTTTTTATCGAGGTCTATCCCGTAGCGGTCTGCATATCTTTCCAGCTCTTCCTGCCACCAGCGGTAGGCAGGTTTCGTCCATGGCTCTATTGCACCTTCCCTTAAGGTAAGGGATTTATCAGGCACAATCTTGTCCTCATCGTATTTGAGTATATTGCCGAAGCCCTTGCACTCAGGGCATGCACCCACAGGATGGTTGAACGAAAAGAGTATTGGTGAGGGATGTTCAAGCTCTATGTTACAATCTGTGCATCTTAAGACCCTCGAGAACCTGAGTATCTTTTCTTCATCCACCCACACCCACATGTTGTCCCTGCCCTCACGGAAGGCTATCTCTACAGAGTCTGTAAGCCTCTGCTTTACATCCTCCCGCGGGATGAGTCTATCCACAACCACCTCTATTGTGCCGAGTTTTTTAATCTCCTCAATGGGAGGTGGCTCATAGCTTATGTCGATAACCCTCGATGTCTTTATCCTTATAAAGCCCTTTTTAAGAAGCCCGTCTATTGTTGCCCTTATCGTTGCCTCCTCTCCATCGACCGGTATGGTAAACCCTATATGTAGCCTTCTGCCAGAATACTCGTTGATAAGTCTGTGGACCACCCTTGGAGTATCGAGGGGTGTTACCTCTTTTCCACACTCTGGGCAATGGAGCCTGCCAACCCTTGCGAACAGAACCCTCAAGTAGTCGTTTATCTCCGTTGCGGTACCCACAGTGGAGCGGCTTGTGCGCACTGGGTTTTTCTGCTCTATGCTTATTGCAGGTCTTATGTTGTAGATTCTGTCGAGAAGGGGTCTCGTCATCCTTTCAAGAAAGAGCCTTGTGTATGTGGAAAGGGATTCCATGTAACGCCATCTGCCCTCGGCAAAGAGGGTATCAAAGGCAAGCGAGCTCTTACCTGACCCGCTTGGGCCCACTATGGCGGTGATTCTGTCGTGGGGAATGGAAAGAGAGATGTTTTTAAGGTTGTTCTGCCTGCACCCCTCTATTACAAGCTCATCCCTTACAGGTGGCAGAGGTGGCTCTGTAAGAGTGAGCTCTATCTTCTTTCTTGCGCGCCCCATAAAAACCCTGATTCCTCCACTGAAAATATCTATTATAGCCTGTATTCCCAACCAATGGCAACTATTCTGTAAGAAGCCCATTTAGAAGCTCTTTTACCTCTGGGTCAGGCGGGTTGAAGGTCAAAGCCATCTCAAGCTCTCTTATTGCCTCCTCTTTAAGCCCCTTTTTTATGTATGCAAGTGCAAGGTTGTAGCGTATGTGGGCGCTGTGGGGGCGCAGCCCCAGTGCTTTACTGTAGAGGGCTATTGCCCTATCCGTAAAGCCTTGCCTGTAGTATATGAACCCGAGGTTGTTGTATGCCTCTGCAAACTCTGGCATGAGCTCTATGGCATGGGTGTATTCCTCTACGGCAGCCTCCAGCCTTCCTGTGGCATCATAGATGGTGGCAAGGTTATAGTGAGCTTCGGCAAACTGTGGCTTGAGCCTTATGGTGTATTTATATAGTCTTTCGGCTTTGCGAAGGTCTCCTTTTTCGTTATATCCATTTGCAAGGTTGAAAGCGACCCTTGCCTTGAGAGGGGACTTACGGAAGCTATCCTGCCAGAGTGTTAGCTCATCTTTCCACAGGGCATTTCTTTGAAAAGAGAGCGTGGAAAGGACTGCCACAACAATAATAATCAAAGATGCTTCTACAGAGGTGTGTCTCACCGCTCTGGAGCTACTTTAAGAGTATGGCCTCAACCTTTTCTTCAAGTTCCTCTCTGGTAAAGGCTGTAATGTATCTTCCCTTGATGATGCCATCTCTATCTATGAATACTATTCCTGCCCCGAAGGTTATGCCGTACAGTTTAGATATGGTACCACCTTTATCAAGGCCCACGGGCCAAGGCATACCGAGTTTTTCTGCAAACATCCTTATGTTCTTTTCCGTATCCTGTATGCCTATACCTATAACCACAAGGCCCTCTTTTCTGTATCTTTCGTATACCCCCTTTACAAGGGGGACTTCTTCGTTACAGCGCAGTCACCAGCTGGCAAAGAAGTAAAGTATTATGGGCTTGCCTTTGAGCCTGTAGAGATTTACATCCCTGCCATCGAGTGTTTCAAGGGTAAAGTCAGGAGCACTGGTATCTACGAGTTCTCTCTTCTCACAGGACACAAGCAGGACAGCAACTATTACAAAGGGTATAAGGAGCCTTGCCTTTACAAACATGGCTATTAAGATACCAGCCTGTAGAGGCTTTTTCAACCACACAAGTAATTTGGGAGCGGGCAGGAAGAGATGGCTACAGCCTTTGAGAGCAATCTATTTCTGGAAGGGTTATCAGTTAAACTCCTCTTTGAGAATCTCTTTTGCCTTAAGGGCGTATTCATCATCGCCTGTGCTCAGCTCTTTGAGAATCTTCTCGGCATTCTCTCTTTCGCCGGCATTGTAAAAGACGATAGCCCTGTAAAAAATAGCCTTGGAGTTTGCAGGCTCTCTTTTAAGCACCTCTTCAAGATGCTTGAGGGCTGCCTCGTTATTGCCAAGCCCTATCTCGAATACTGCAAGGTCTACGGCTGCCTTTGTATTGGCAGGATTTACAAGAAGAAGCCTTTCCAATTCTTCCTTT
>DRQE01000187.1 GCA_011371515.1 Deltaproteobacteria bacterium | reverse complement strand
GTGAAGGCTCTTGTATGAGTCCTGCAGATCCACATACTTTCCCACAATCCCTATTGTAACCTGATGTTTGAGATTGTCTGCCCTCTTTACTATCTTCTCCCATGCTTCGAGTTTTGGTGCCCTTGTCCATATGTTAAGGGTTTTCACTATCTTCTCATCGAGACCTTCTTTGTGGAAGTTAAGTGGCACCTTGTAGACACAGTCCACATCTATGGCAGATATTACGGCATCCTTTTCCACGTTGCAGAAAAGGGCTATCTTCGATTTAAGCTGTGGAGTAAGGGGTCTGTCGGAGCGGCATATCAGCACATCGGGCTGGATACCTATTTCCCTCAACTTGTTCACGCTGTGCTGTGTGGGTTTCGTCTTGAGCTCGCCCGCACTGGGTATGTAGGGCACAAGGGTAAGGTGTATGTACATCACATTCTCTCTGCCGAGGTCGAACCTCAACTGCCTTATTGCCTCAAGAAATGGCAGGCTTTCTATGTCACCCACTGTGCCACCTATCTCCACTATGACCACATCCACCTTGTCTGCGAGCTCAAGGATGTAGCTCTTTATCTCGTCCGTAACATGGGGAACCACCTGCACGGTGCCACCGAGGTAGTCGCCCCTTCGCTCTTTGGTTATTATTGCGTCGTATATCTGGCCTGTGGTGTAGTTGTTCTTGCGGGTCATCTTTGCGGAGGTAAAACGCTCGTAGTGGCCAAGGTCAAGGTCTGTCTCTGCACCGTCGTCTGTAACGAAGACCTCACCGTGCTGAAAGGGGCTCATGGTGCCGGGGTCAACATTTATGTATGGGTCGAACTTCTGCAGCGTTATGGTGAGCCCACGGCTTTCGAGAAGTGCGCCTATGGAGGCGCTGGCTATCCCCTTGCCGAGTGAGGAGACCACGCCTCCTGTAACGAATATAAACTTTGTCTTCATCTGTTTTTACCCTCTGTCATGATTTAATCCCTCTGCAAACCTTCTTGCCTCTTCAAGGTCCTCAGGGGTGTCCACAGAGATCGTATCGTGAGATGACTCAACGAGCTTTATTCTGTATCCATGCTCAAGGGCTCGCAGCTGTTCAAGCCCCTCGGTCTGCTCGAGAGGGGTGGGCGAAAGCCCTGAAAGCCTCAACAGCACATCTTTTCTATATACATATATACCGATGTGCTTGTAAAGGGTAAAAGAAGTGGCATGTCTTCTATAGGGTATTGGAGACCTTGAAAAATAGAGGGCAAAGCCCATTCTGTCTGTAACCACCTTCACCACATTGGGGTTGTTTATGCTTTTTTCGTCCCCTATCGGTGTCATTGGGGTGGCTATGTCTACTGATTCGTCTTCCATCGATTCAACAAGCCTGTCTACAAGGGCTGGGTCAACGAAGGGCTCGTCTGCCTGCACATTTACCACAACCGAGGCGTCAAGACATCTGATAGCTTCTGCAACCCGCTCTGTGCCCGTTCTGCATTCAGGTGAGGTCATTACAGCCGTTGCCCCGAACCCCCTTGCCACCTTTTCTATACGCTCGTCATCGGTTGCAATTATTACCCCGTCAACTCTCCTTGCACCCTTAACAGCTTCGTAGACCCACTGTATCATGGGTTTTCCCAGTATGTCTGCAAGGGGTTTTCCCTCAAGGCGAGTTGAACCATATCTGGCAGGGATAACCGCGATAGCCGTCATCGAGCTTAATATATCAGATTCCCTTGCCCTCTTCAAGGAGGCTCTGGTCTTTTATGAGCTTGCCCTTGCCCTTCCAGAGAAGAAGAATTGGGCTTGCAACGAATATGGAGGAATAGGTGCCGATTATGACGCCAAAAAAGAGGGTAAGAGAGAAGTCGTGTATAACCTCACCACCTATAAGAAGAAGTGCCACGAGCACGAGCAATGTGGTGCCCGATGTTACGATGGTTCTGCCAAGCACCTCGCTTATGCTTCTGTTTATGAGGGGTACGAGCCCCTCCTTCTGTTTTGTGGTTGCCCTGAGGTTCTCCCTTATTCTGTCGAACACGACCACCGTGTCTGTAAGCGAATATCCTGCTATCGTAAGCAGTGCCGTAACTATGAGAAGATTTATCTCCTTGTCAAGAATGTAGATAAGGCCAAGCACTGCCAGCACATCATGGAATGTTGCAGCCACCGCTGCCACACCGAACCTCAACTCAAACCGCCACGCCACATAGATGAGTATACCTATAAGGGCTATAACTATAGCCCACAGGGCGTCCTTCTGCAGTTTTTTGCCCACCGTGGGTCCAACCTCTGTTACGGAGTCCACGGTGAAGGGGTTGTCCTGCATCTTCTGGCGGAAGAGCTCTTCTATGGACTTTGTTACCCCTCTTAAGTCCTCTGTCCTTTTAACCCTTATAAGAAGCTTCGTCGGGTCTGCAAACTCCTGTAGATTGGCATCCTCCAAGCCACCCTCTTTAAGGAGCTTTCTTATCCTGTCTATCTCTATGGGTTTTTCAAACCTCAACTGCATGGCAATTCCGCCGGCAAAGTCTGTGCCAAGATTTGCCCTGCCCAAGGGTATGCTTATGGCTGCAATAAGGCCCACCAGCACAAGCAGTGCCGATACGGCAAAGGCAATCTTGCGTTTGCCCATAAAGTCGAATCTTCTACCCTTTATTATGTCCATATCTCAAAGCTCCTTCAGATGCTCAATCTTTTTACATGCCACCTCGTTGTCTGTATGTCGAATGCCAGCTTTGTGCCAACAAGTGCAGTAAAGAGGTTTATAAGTATTCCAAGGCTAAGGGTTACGGCAAACCCCTTTATGGGCCCACTTCCAAACTGGAACAATACGGCAGCCGTTATGAGGGTCGTAACATGGGAGTCCACGATGGTCCACCATGCCCTGTCGTAGCCTGCCTCCACAGCAGACCGAGGGGTTCTGCCAGCACGAAGCTCCTCTTTTATTCT
>DRQE01000186.1 GCA_011371515.1 Deltaproteobacteria bacterium | reverse complement strand
TGAACTCAGCCGAATTGACCGCTGGTTCGTCTGCCAGATAAAAGAGATGGTTGAGCTTGAAGCGGAAGTGAAGAGGGCTTCAGAAGAGGGCACCCTTGGTGAGGAACTACTCAGAAGGGCAAAGGCCAGTGGGCTGTCTGACGCCTTTATAGCAGGGCTTACAGGCACTCCAGAGGCGGAACTTAGAAAGATTGCAAGAGATAAGGGTGTTGAGCCGGTCTACAAGTGTGTTGATACCTGCGGGGCGGAGTTCGAGGCATATACACCCTATCTGTATTCCACCTATGAGGCACCGTTTTTTAACATAACCAACCCCACAAAGAAGGCAGAGTGTGAGGCAAACCCCACAGATAGAAAGAAGGTTGTAATTCTTGGCAGTGGGCCCAACCGTATAGGTCAGGGTATAGAGTTCGACTACTGCTGCGTGCACGCAAGTTTTGCCCTCAGAGAAGAGGGCTATGAGTCCATAATGGTAAACTGTAACCCTGAAACCGTCTCGACCGATTACGACACCTCTGACAGGCTTTATTTCGAGCCCCTTACATTCGAGGATGTGTTGTCCATAGTGGAGAAAGAGCGCCCCATGGGGGTCATAGTGCAGCTTGGCGGACAGACCCCGCTTAAACTTGCAGTGCCCCTTGAAAGAGCTGGGGTAAAGATACTCGGCACCTCACCTGATTCAATAGACATAGCAGAGGACAGGGAAAGGTTCGATAGCCTTCTCGAACGCCTTGGGTTTAGAAGGCCAGAGAGTGGCACGGCAAAGAGCACCGATGAGGCTTTAAGGGTTGCAGATGAGCTGGGCTACCCTGTTATGGTAAGGCCCTCCTATGTGCTCGGCGGTAGAGCCATGGAGATAGTCTACGACAGGGATAGCCTTATGGAGTACATGATGCGGGCTGTTGAGGCATCTCCAGAGCACCCTGTGCTTATAGACAGGTTCCTCGAAGGAGCCGTTGAGGTGGATGTGGACTGCCTTTCCGATGGAGAGGATGTTGCAATAGGCGGGGTTATGGAGCATATAGAGGAGGCAGGAGTGCACTCAGGGGATTCGGCATGCTCCCTTCCACCATATTCACTGGACAGGGAGGTTCTCGATGAGATAAAGCGGCAGACTGTGCTTCTTGCAAGAGAGCTCAGGGTAGTTGGGCTTATGAATGTACAGTTTGCCGTTAAGGATGGCACTATATACATACTTGAGGTAAACCCTCGTGCGTCGAGAACGGTGCCATTCGTGAGCAAGGCAGTGGGGCTTCCCCTTGCAAAGATTGCAACAAAGTTGATGCTCGGAAGAACACTTAAAGAGCTGGGTATAAAGGGAGACCTCACCCCACCCTATGTATCGGTAAAAGAGGCGGTCTTTCCCTTTGTAAAGTTTCCGGGGGTGGACACCCTTCTGGGTCCCGAGATGAAGTCCACGGGAGAGGTGATGGGCATAGGCACAGACTTTGGGTGGGCATTCGCAAAGGCACAGCTTGCAGCAGGCTCCAAGCTGCCACTCAAGGGCAATGTCTTCATAAGTGTGAGAGATGAGGACAAACCCCAGATAGTGGAGGTGGCAAGAGAGTTTGCCAAGATGGGCTTCCATATAATAGCAACAAAAGGAACGGCAAGGTATCTAAAAGAACAGGGCATAGAGGCAGAGCCTGTGCTCAAAGTAACAGAGGGCAGACCCCACATTGTGGACCGCATAAAGAGTGGTGAGATAGACATGGTCATAAACACCTCCTTTGGTGCCCAGAGTGTAAGGGACTCTTACTCAATAAGAAGGACCTCTGTGGATATGGGTATTGCCTATGTTACGACCGTTGCTGGAGCCCATGCAGTGGTAAGGGCAATAAGGTCTCTTCTTGAAGAGGAGTTCACCGTAAAGAGCATACAGGAATACCATAAAGAAAACCTTGCATGTGCCAGACGATAAGGGCTGCCTGCCTGTATGAAGAACCCAGTAGAAGAACCCCTCCATGTACTCGTGGAGAAGATGCTGAGACCCCTTGAGCTTGCCTCAAGGGACGGATACCGTAGACTCTCAAGCATAAAGAATCTCGCCCTGCCCATAGAAAACCTCTGTGAAGAGGCACTTAAGACCACAACCGAGCCAGAAGATAGAAGAACGCTTGAGTCCATAAAGGCACTCTTCAGCGGCTTCGATACCCTCTCTCTGGAAAATAAGAGGGCAGTGGTAGAAAGGGCTATCTGTGAGCTTACAGCCCTGTATGAGAGGGTTGTTGAAAGGGCAGTAAGGTGTCTCAATACACCACTTGAGGGGGTGAAGGGTATAGGCACCGGGCTTTCAAAAAAACTTAAAAAGAAGGGGCTTGAGACGGTAGAAGATGTGCTCTACTTTCTGCCCATACGGTACGAAGACAGAAGGCGGATAAATAAGATAAGAGAGCTTCTACCCGGCACACACCAGACGACCTTTGCCACTGTGCTTGCCTGCGGAGAGGTCTTCTACGGCAGAAGAAGGGTCTTCGAGGTTGCAGTGGGAGATGACACAGGCATACTGAAACTCAAATGGTTTAACTATAGAGCCCCTTACATGAAGAAGACCTACAGGAAGGGCCGTAGACTCATCCTTTTTGGGCAGGTCTCAACCTTTGGCGGACAGAAAGAGGTAATCCACCCTGATGTGGAGTTTGTGGAAGAAGAGGAACTGGATAGCCCCCACTTTGGCAAGGTCGTGCCAGTGTATTCGCAGGTCGAGGGGCTGCATCAGAAGACCCTTAGAAGAGTTGTGGGAAGAATTGTCGATGAATACGCCCGTTTTCTTGTGGGTGGTATGCCAGAAAGAGTGGTGGAAAGATACAGCCTTATGAGCCCGAGGAAGGCTGTCGAGC
>DRQE01000185.1 GCA_011371515.1 Deltaproteobacteria bacterium | reverse complement strand
TCAAGGAAGGAGGCTGAAGATAAAGAACCACCATGGAAGGATACAGACGAAAACCCGTGCCACCGCCTGCAGGACTGATTGCAGTGGTTGGCCCAGGTATCGTATGGATGGCACTCGCACAGGGCAGTGGAGAGCTCATCTGGTGGCCCTACATGGTGGCAAGATACGGGCTTACGTTCGTCTTCCTTCTCATACCTGCCTGCCTTCTTCAGTATCCTCTTACATATTCCATAGGCTACTACACCCTTGCAACGGGCGAGAGCGTATTTCAGGGCTTCATAAGGCTTAACAGATACTTTGGCATATTCCTGTGGGTGCTCATGACCCTATCTTTCCTCTGGTTTGGTGCCTTTGCCACCGCAGGAGGCACAGCCATGGCAGAGCTTACAGACCTTCCCCACGGGTGGTCCCGAAGAGGGCAGACCCTTTTCTGGGCATATCTTTCCATAGGGGTCTTCTTTACTGCCATAGTGCTTAGCAGAGTGGTCTATACACTCATTGAAAGGTTCATGAAGGCAGTTGCAGTTGTTACGGTTACAGGGCTTCTGTGGGCATGTGCAACTCAGGAGGTCCTCACGGCACTACCAGAGTTTTTAAAGGGGCTTTTCACACCCACACTCACATTGCCCGAGAACTGGAATAGAGCCGATGCAACAAAGCTACTTACAGCCATAACCTTTGCAGGGCTCGGCGGGTTCTGGACGCTTCTTTACTCCTACTGGATAAGGGACAAGGGTATGGGCATGGCACAGCATGTGGGAAGAATCACGGGTCCCATAACGGGCAGACCAGAGGTCATCCCCGATACAGGATTCGTGCCAGAAGATGGCGAACAGAACAGAAGACACTTCAGCCTGTGGCGTAGATACCTTCTTGTAGATAGTGGCACAGGCATTGTGGGTAACATCGTTACCACCCTTATGACCTGTCTTCTTGCCTATGCACTGCTTCATCCACAGGGGCTTGTGCCAGAGGGCTACCAGATAGCGGTGGTGCAGAGCCGTTTCTTCGAGATAAGCTGGGGATGGCTCGGCACAGTGGTCTTCCTTGTTGTTGCTGCCGCATTCCTTTCCGATACATGGCTTGCCACCGTGGATGGTGTAAGCCGCATGCAGGCAGACATCGTGCACACCCTTTTCCCACGGCTCAAGCGCTACGATGTGAGAACCCTGTATTACATATTTTTATTTGCCCTGACCCTTATAACATCTGTTACAATGGTCTTCACAGCCCCTGGCCCACTGATACTTCTGAGTGCTGTCATAGGGTTTGCAGGGACAGTCATATTCACAGGTGCCCTTATAGTGCTGAACCATTGGTATCTGCCAAGGTATCTGCCCTGCTGGGCAACACCAAGTAAGGGGCTGCTTGCACTCATGCTTGTTGCCTTCGTGGCGTATCTGGGGCTTGCAGTGGCATATCTTTACATCAGACTCTTCTGAAAGGAGGAACAAGGGCTTTGAGAGAGAAAAGAAGAAAGACCCCATGGGGGGTTATGGTGGTTACAGTTGTGTTTGTGGTCTTTCTTGCCATACTCTACAGATTCACAGAACACGGCAGACAGAACATAGAAGATATAGCCCACGGGCTTGCCGATGGATACATAAAGGAATATACCGTTAAACCCCCTCCAGAGGGGCTCACCATGGAGGAAGCCCTTCTGGTGCAGAAAGAGTTCATCCAGCAGATAGGCAGAGCCTATGGACAGGCTGTTGGCTACAAGGTGGGGCTTACAAACAGGAGGGTGCAGGAAAGGTTCGGCATAGACGAGCCTGTAAGGGGTTTCATTCTCGAAAGGATGCTGCGCAGGTCTCCAGCAACGGTGCCCTTCGGGTTCGGCACGAGGCTTATGATGGAGGGAGACCTCATAGTGGAGATAAAAGATGAGAGCATAAACAGGGCAACCACCATAGAGGAGGCACTTAAAGGCATATCGAGGGTCATACCCTTCGTTGAACTGCCAGACCTTCTTTATGAGGAGGGCACCCGACTCAACGCACCACTGGTTGTGGCAATAAATGTGGGGGCAAGGCTTGGTGTTATAGGTGAGCCCATAGATGTGGAGCCAACGAAAGAATGGCTTGATAGGCTTTCCTCCTTCAGGGTTGCTCTATACGATCAGAGGGGCGAGAAGATTGCCGAGGGCACAGGGGCAAATGTGATGGACCATCCACTGAATGTTATACTCTGGCTTGCCAAGTCCCTTAAAAAACAGGGCAAGAAACTCAAAAGAGGGGACATAGTATCTGTCGGAAGTATTACCCCCCTTTTGCCCGTAAAGGAAAGAGGCACTGTGAAAGCCGTCTACAGGGGGCTATCTCCTGAAGGAGATGTGGAACTTACCGTAACCTTCGATTAGCTCTCGACCACAGTTATATCCTCTGACATGCCGAGCACACCGTGTGCCATGGTTATGTAGCCTATATCCTGCGGGTCTCTTCCCAGAAGCACGGTGCCGTAGGTGTCTATGGCAACAGGGTCTGAGCCGAGGGCTATGATGCCGGGGGAGAGTTGCGCACCACCAAGGTGGCTATCTCGCATGCCACGGATTGCATAGAGTATGGTAAGGTCGGGCGAGCGATAGTTGTTAAGGTCGAAGATTGCCTCATCTATCCTTGTGTGGAATGCCGATTTCTTCCAGTACCCACCCATCCTGTAATGCGATGGGGGTACGAAACCCATCATGTTCTTCATCGTAAGGGTAACGCCTGCGAGGGTGTGTGCCTTGAGCACAGGTGCAGAGACTATGTAGTAA
The DNA here is from genome assembly GCA_011371515.1 of Deltaproteobacteria bacterium. GTDB lineage: Bacteria > Desulfobacterota > GWC2-55-46 > GWC2-55-46 > DRQE01 > DRQE01. The sequence continues at coordinate 3,725 of DRQE01000185.1, read as the reverse complement.
TCCAGCGCTACGGTGGGCAGATAGAACTCCTTCCAGCGTGTAAGATAGGGCATGGAAAGCCTTGTGAGGGGTTCTTCGTTAAGGTCGATAAGCTCCACGCCTTTTCTTTCTGCCATAAGATGATACCCGAGGTGTTTGAACACCTCATGGGTGGAGCGTTCTGCCGAGCCTGTGCCCTCTGCAACCACTATGTTGAGCCCTTCCCACCTTTCCCTGAAGCAATCTATTATCGCCTCTACAAACTCAACAGGTGTGGTAACAGGTGGGGCTATTGCATCCACAAGGTTGGGTTTTATGAGTATGTCCTTTTTGTGCGGGCTTATGGCTGCCCTTTCAAGAAGCCCTGCAATGGCTTCTTTTATGTCTCTTACATCTTTAGCAATGTATACCATACCTGCTCCCATGGTGTTTAGGTTAACCTCTGTGCTCGGATGGTGTCAAGTATCTAAAAAGTGTTTCATATTAGCCCACTATGAGATAAAATAGAGCATAAAACCTGAAGGAGTCAACCCACGGTGCATACCCCGCAGCCCTACCTTATATCTTACAACCTTACGAAGAGGTGTAACCTTAAGTGCAAACACTGCTACCTTGATGCGGGTGAGCTTGAGGGCAGGTCTGACATGCCCACTTCGGAGGTGCTGGCTGTCATAGACTCCATTGCGGAAATCAATCCCTCTGCTATGCTCATACTTACAGGGGGGGAGCCACTTCTTAGAGGCGATATATTCCAGATAGTCCGGCATGCCTCAGACCATGGGTTTACCGTCTTTGTTGGAACCAACGGGACAGGGCTTACCGGCGATACCGTAGAAAGACTCAAGGAGAGTGGAGTAAAAGGGGTGGGTATAAGCCTTGACTCCGTAAGGGAAGAGGTGCACGATGAGTTCAGAGGGCTTCGCGGTGCATGGCGTGAGACCGTACAGGCAATGGACCTTCTCAGAGAAGGGGGGCTGCCCTTTCAGGTACAATTCAGCGTTACGAGGGAGAACAAAGGGGAGCTCAAGGATATGTTGAGGCTTTCTCTTGAGAAGGGTGCCACAGCCCTTAACATATTCTTTCTCGTGTGCACAGGAAGGGGCGAGAAGTCCACAGACTTAAGCCCCGATGAGTATGAGTCGGTAATCACGGAGATTGCAGAGCTTTCGAGAGACTACGAGGACAGAATAATGGTAAGATCCCGTTGTGCCCCGCACATATTCAGGGTTGCCGATAGAATAAACCCCTCCCTTCTCAAAGGGCTTACCAGCGGTTGCATTGCTGCAAAGGGTTACATGAGGATAACCCCCGATGGCTATGTAACACCCTGTCCCTACATACCGGAGGATGGCTCCAGAGATATGAACATACGCCACAGAGACCTTAAGAGTATATGGTACGAAAGCCCACTCTTTAAGTCCATGAGGGAGGCAGAGCTTGGCGGCAAGTGTGGCAGCTGCGAATACAACGAACTCTGTGGTGGATGCAGGGCAAGAGCCCTTGCCCTCAAGGGAGACCTTATGGACGAAGACCCCATGTGTGGCTACATTCCAGATGATAACAGGAGAGAGCCCGTAAAACCACAGTGGAGGGCAGATGCCCTTGAGAGACTAAAACGCATACCCTTCTTTATAAGACCAATGATAAAGGAGGGTATAGAGCGATATGCAAGGATGAAGGGTATAAGGGAGATAACCCCCGAGCTTCTTTCAGAGCTCAAAAAGAAGTTCAAAAGGTAGGGTGCCAATGTCTGAGTTGAGACTTAACCCCGTAACAAGAGAGTGGGTGATAATCGCAAAGGAGAGGTCGAGAAGGCCCCATGAGTTCACAAAGAGCTACACCCCTGTGACGGGCTCGCTGCCAGCCTATCTTAAGGGTTGTCCCTTCTGCCCCGGAAATGAGGAGATGACACCACCAGAGAAGTTCCGTATAGAGAAGGATGGCAGGTGGACTATAAGGGTGGTGCCAAACAAGTATGCTGCCTTGAGCACCGAGGGAGAGAAGATAAGGAAAAGGGATGGCGTTAAGCACACAATATCAGGGGTTGGTAGATGCGAGGTAATAATAGAGAGCCCACTTCACAACACAAGCCCTGCACACCTTCCCCTTGAGCAGGTAGAGGAGATAATAAAGGTCTACAGGGAGCGCTTCCTCGATGCCTACAAGGACCCAAGGGTTGAGCATGTAATAATATTTCGTAATCACGGAGAGGGTGCGGGCACCTCTCTGATGCATCCCCACTCACAGCTCATAGCTACCCCTGTCGTGCCTGTGCAATTCCGTGACAGGGTGAACGCAAGTATGCATTACTTCGACGATACGGGAAACTGCCTTCTCTGCGACATCATAGAGACCGAGCTTAAAGACAGGGTGCGCGTTATATTCGAGACCAAGTGTTTTGTTACCTTCATTCCCCATGCGGCACTTTCGCCCTTTCATACATGGATATTCCCCAGACGCCACTGTGCCTCCTTTGCGGGCATAACAGAGGAAGAGATAGGGGAGCTTGCAATGCACCTTAAAAACATACTCGCAAGGCTTTACAAGGGGCTGAACGACCCTGACTACAACTATGTTATACGCTCGAGCAGACCCATGGACATGGAGAACGAGTACTGCCACTGGTATGTGAGCCTTGTTCCAAGGCTCACCAGAACCGCAGGGTTCGAACTCGGCACAGGAATGTACATAAACATAAGTGTGCCAGAGGAGAGTGCAGAGTTTCTGAAGGCAGTGGAGGTGACACTTTAAGCCATGAAGCAGCGTAACCCGATACCAACGGTGGATATAATAATAGAGCTTGAAGGTGGTGGAATTGTACTCGTTGAAAGGCGAAATCCTCCCCATGGATGGGCAATACCGGGTGGATTCGTTGATGTGGGCGAGAGCCTTGAAGAGTGTGCACGAAGGGAGGCACTTGAAGAGACAGGCCTTCATGTGGAGCTTGTCTGCCAGATGCACGCCTATTCAGACCCGAAGCGGGATCCAAGGTTTCACACCATAAGCGTTGTCTTCGTTGCGAGGGCAAAGGGTAGACCCGTAGCAGGCGATGACGCAAAGAACACCGCTATTTTTACAAAAGAGAGTCTTCCAGAAAATATAGCCTTTGACCACAGAAAGATACTTGAAGACTACTTTCTCTGGAAAGAGAAGGGCTTTGAGGTATTCAGGCTCGACCGTTAGCTTATAAAAAAAAAGAAGGTGGTAGCCCCCGTAGTAGGGGTTCGGGGGCTACCCACACCTCTGAGAGGGGGCAGTAGAGGTGTAAGGATTAGAAGGGAAGCCTTATTCCCTTGTCTCCATTCCTGCGGGCTGCACCGTTGCCTGTGAGACAACGAGCTCTGTTTCTGCCACTATCTTGTGCCACACGCCCTTTGGTGCGAGCACAACGCAGCCGGGCTCAAGCCTTACAGACTTCTCCTCGCCATCGTCTATGTAGTATGTGCCCGTGCCCTCGTGAACGAAGAATATCTGGTCTCCATCTGGGTGGCGATGATATGGCAGGACTTGGCCCGGCTTGAAGTAGTAGGTGTCCTGCGCGAGGGCATCTGTCTTGATGTAGGTTACCTTGTTGACCTTGTCATCGGTGAACTCTTTCTTCTCGAGTACATTTGCTGCTTCCATGTTGGGTTTACCTCCTTTCTGTAATCTTTTTATTTATTCAAAAACTGCCACTGTATTTTATCAGGTTCTCCTCCTCCAAGCCAGAGGGTAAGGTCGGAAAAACCGTAGAATATGAGATAGAG
>DRQE01000184.1 GCA_011371515.1 Deltaproteobacteria bacterium | reverse complement strand
GAGTGGTGCCCTTCGACCCTCTGACAGGGCTTAAGAGCTACCACATAGCCAATGCCCTTGAGGAGCTCAATGCACCAAAGGAGATTATAAGCCCTCTGGTACAGAATCTACCGAAGCTGTGGACACTCTATAACAACTACGGGTTCAGCCTCATAGAGCTGAATCCTATAAGGATGATGCCGAATGCCGCAGGAAGACTTGTGCCCGTTGCCTGTGACTTCAAGGCAACCTTTGACATCGATGATCCTGCATGGAAAAGGCTGGAGCTTCCACCACACCTTTTCGCCTCCGATTACTCCGAGTTCGAGCAGGAGATAAACCAGCTTCGTACCTATCAGGGTCAGAGCGATGTCTTCGTGATAAACCCGCACGGCACGATAACCGCACCAACCTTTGGTGGTGGTGCCAACGCACTGGTTACAGAGCTTCTCGGCGAGAGGGCTACCATATCCTCTGACTTTGGTGGTAATCCACCCTATGAGAAGATGTTCCAGATCTCAAAGATAGTCTTCAAGTACTGGCTCAAGCAGAGCAATGTGCTCTTCATAATAGGTGGAAAGGCAAACAACACAGACATATACCAGACCTTCCGTGCAATGGCAGATGCCCTGCGTGAGTACTTTCAGGAGAATGGGCCCACGCCACTGTTTGTCGTCATAGGCAGGGGTGGACCCAATCTCGTCAAGGGCATGGCATACATGAAGGACACCCTTGACAGGCTCAAACTACCTTATCGTATGTTCGGCCACGACAGCGCCATGAGCGAGGTGGTCAACTACGCCATAAAGGTGGATGACTGGATGCGTCAGGGTGGCAGAAAACTCATAGAAGAGAAACTTCTGGGCAAGACAGAAGAGTCTGCACAGGCAACAGTTTAACACAAAAACTACCGAGAGGTGAACCGTACGATGCATAAAGAAGGTGTAAAGAAGTTTCCCTATTATGTTGGAATAAACTCTCTTGAAGAGGTGGCAACAAAAGAGGACAGGGTGTGTGTCCTTAACATACTGGGCACAGAAAGCCGCACGGTGACCCCCATAAGCCATGCCTTCAGCGGTGGCAATGTGGTCTTCGGCACAAGCCCCGGAAGAAGCGGACAGGTGCTGGAAACACCCATAGGCAACATACCTGTCTACAACTCTGTTAAAGAGGGGATGGACGCAGGACACAGCTTTACCACCGCCGTTGTGTATCTGCCACCTGCAGGTGTTAAAGATGGTGTGGCAGAGGTGGTAAAGTTCAATCCCGACCTGAAGAAGATAATAATCATTACAGAGAAGGTTCCCATCCACGATGCTCGCATAATAAGGGCAATATGCCAGACGAATGGAGTGGATGTGTTCGGTGGTAACTGCCTTGGTGTGGCAGACTCATGGAATAAGGTGCGAATAGGTGGTGCCCTTGGTGGAAGCAGACCCGAAGAGTCACTCGTTAAGGGCTCCATAGCCATATACTCCAACTCGGGTAACTTCACAACCACCATAGCGGTCTACCTACTTACGAAAGGATGGGGTACTACCACATCCATATCGAGTGGTAAGGATGTGTACATACACTTTGCACCCCGTGAGTTCTTCCACGCCCTGTCTAACGACCCGAGGAGTAAAGGTGCTGTTATATATGTTGAGCCCGGTGGATACTACGAAAAAGACCTTGAGATAACCAAACCCACCGTTGCCTGTGTGGTCGGCAGATGGAAGGCAAGGCTCACAAAGGCATGCGGACACGCTGGAAGCCTTGCCGGCAGTGGTGACGATGCACGGGCAAAGGAGAAGTGGTTCATGGACTACTTCGAGGTGGATGGTATCTACACCCCCGAGAACCCCATCTACTCGAAGAAGGGGGCAGTGGTTACCAACATTGCCCACATACCAGAGGCTCTCACAAAGGTGATGGAGCTGAACGGCATAGAGCCCGATTTTGAGCCAAGGGGAGACCTCTCACTTAAGTGCTGGTTTGCAAGCAATGCAAGTATTCAGGTTCCAAAGGAGCTTGACATACAGACAGTAAGGGCAATCTCTCCCTACGGTGAGCAGATAGAGGAGATACTCAAACAGGTTGGTGCCCAGTATCCGCGCCAGCCGATGAAGGATGCAAGTGGTGCATCCATGATGGACCCCAAAACCCAGATAACAAAACTCCACGGGGTCTCCATACTCGATGCAGGCAAACACTCCTTTGAGGAGAATCTGGTGCTCTCGATCCTTAAGAGTTACCCCGACAGCTACGGGCGTGAGCTTGCAAACACCGTGTTCAACGGTTTCATCAACTCCTGCAACTCACCAGAGCTTCTCTCTGCCGATGCGGCAAGAAGGGAGGGCAATTCTCCAAACACGGTGCTCACAGCTGCCATATCTATAGTGGGTAAGAACAGGGTAAAGGCAGCAGAGAGGATAATGGAGATAATCTTCGAGAACTTCAAGCTCAGTGTTAAAGACCCTGCGGAAGTATTTGATTATAAAGAGATAATTGCTGGACTGAACGATGAAGATAAGGCGCTCTTCAGGGCAGAGGGAGAGGACGAAGTTCTCGGTGCAATGATTGAGAAGGTTGAGGGTGCAGGAAGAAAGTCTGTGTTCTTCGACTTTGTGAAGGATGTGGCAGGTGGTACTCCCTCAAGGGCTGCCCTTCTTGCAGCCGTGTGGGCAACCCTTGCATGGAAGCCCCTTCTGAACAAGGACATCTCAAGGGTTACATTCGTAACACTGCCTTGGTACTCCCTTCTCTTCTCTAAGATGGTTGCATGCAGTGTGCCCGCAGAGAAACACACAGAGGATGCTTTCTGCGGGGTTAAGAATACAGAGCTCGTAAGGGAGTGGTCCTTCACAGAGACGGCTTTCCTTGCACTCGTTGGAAGAAGGCCCACAGAGAAGGAGCTCTTTGAGTTCTCACTGCTTCTTGGGCTGATAGTGTCAAATGGTCCCGGCACCATATCGGCACAGGGCAGCAAGGGTGCGGTAAGTGCCGATGGGCCAGAGGATCCCCTGAGGGTGCAGATAAACAAGGCATTTGCAGGGTTCCTCACACACACAGGGTTCGCCCATGGTGGAAACGGTTACGAGGCTATAGAGTTCCTCATAGAGAGGTTCAGAGATACGGGCCTTAAGGACCCCGGCAGCCCCGAGCACGGAGTGGATCTAAAGAAGATAGCCGACCAGTACGCCCAGTGGTATGGCGAGTACAAAGCCGAGCAGAAGGCAATAGGCAACATTGAGTACAAGAAGATACCCTGTGTGGGACACCCCGTGTTCAAGGGTAAGCCCGTAAACTACGACCCAAGGGAGCGCTTCGTTGAAGAGGTCTTCCAGCAGAAGGGTATATACAACGTGTTCCTTGACTTCTACAGAACCCTTGTGCAGTCTCTCTTCGAGGCAAAGGTTACGAGGAATGTGTTCTGTGTCAATGTAGATGCCGTCATAGCGGTTATACTGCTCAAGATAGTGTGGGATGCATTTACCAGTGGCAAGATGACAGAGAAGGAAGTGGAGAGTGCGGCATTCACCACATTCCTCTTTGGCAGAATGATAGGCTGTGCAGCAGAGATAGACGATCACATAAACAGGGGTAGAGACATGGACACCCGTACCCCTGCAAGCCAGTGCACGTTCGTAACATAAAAACTTAAGCTCACTTGCCCAGCTTACCCCCTTGGACCCGAGCCTTGCTCAAGGCTCGGGTCTTTTTGTCTGTCCTGTGGTATCCCTACAAGCCTTGCAGAACAAAATCCCTTTTGACTTACAGGCAGGACCGTACCCCCCCCTTTTGCCAAAGGTTTTATTTGACAACGAAAATATGTTAGTATAATCTTTATTAAACCATCAATTCAAAAGGAGGTGCAAATTGGCACTCTTGACTGTTTCTGGAGGCAACAGGGCTTACAACATAATCCTTATACTGCTTCTTATAGGTGGTGGAGTGCTCCTGTGGTTGCTGCTCTCAAGCGAAGAGGCCACCCGAATGGAACAGGAAAAGATTACAAAGCGCATAAGGGTTGTAGCCCCTGAGAAGGTGAAACCAGCCGAGCCACCGAAGGTCCAGAAGCAGGTGGCAGCAAAACCGAAGCCCGCAGGAAAACCAGAGAAGGCAGAAAGCCCCGCAGAACCGGTAAAGAAGAGCGTAGCTGTTGCCAAAGAAAAGAAGGTGGCAGCAAAGCCTGCTGCAGTAGAGAAAGGGGTAAAGAAAAAGCCAGAGGCTAAAGCCCAGAAAAAGAAGAAGGTTGCCCAACTGCCACACCCTGCGACCGATGGCAACTGGGCAGTCCATCTTGCATCCTTCAGAACACTTAAGGAGGCTCAACAGCTTACGGCACAGCTTAAGAAGGCAGGTTACAACGCCTACATCACAGAGTTTGTAAAGGACGGCATCAAGTGGCACAGGGTAAGGGTTGGTTTCTATGGCTCCAAGGAAGACGCAAAGAAGGTGGCAAAGGCGCTTTCAAAGAGGTACAACAAGCCAGGAGCTTGGGTGGTAAAACCGTCGAAAACAGAGATACTTAAACACATAAAATAGGCTTGACTGTAAGGGGTATTGAACCTTAAAATATTATTCATATGAGAGAAGAGTGCGAAAAATATGTATTTATAGAGACCTTTGGGTGTCAGATGAATGAAAACGACACCGAACGGATGCTTGCATTCCTGAAAGAGCTCCGCTACAGACCAACGGACACACCAGAACTTGCAGACCTCATACTCATCAACACCTGCAGCATAAGAGACAAGGCAGAACAGAAGGTATACAGCACCGCAGGAAGGTACAAAAGGCTTAAGAAGAGGAAACCCGAACTCCTTATAGGCATAAGCGGCTGTGTGGCTCAACAGAAGGGTGGCGAGCTACTTAAGAGGATGCCCTATGTGGACCTCGTGATAGGTACACACAACATACACAGGCTCACAGAACTTCTCAAGAAGGTAAGAGAAGAGAAGACGAGGGTTGTATCCACAGAGCTTTATAACTCCATAGACTCAAAGGAGTTTCCCACCCCAGAGGTGGAAGGCATCAAAGCCTATGTGAGTATTATGCGCGGGTGCGACAACTACTGCACCTACTGTATAGTGCCCTATGTCAGGGGTAGAGAGGTGAGTAGACCCGCACGCGATGTTGTAGAAGACATAAGAAGGCTTGTGGACAGGGGTGTTAAAGAGGTAACCCTTCTGGGGCAGAATGTCAACAGCTACTGTGGTGATGTGTCTTTCCCAGAGCTTTTGAGGATGGTCTGCAGGGTGGATGGTATAGAGAGGGTGCGTTTTGTAACATCACACCCAAAGGATATATCGGAGGAGCTAATATATCTTTTTGGCGAGGAGGATAAACTTGCCCGAAGCATGCATCTGCCCATACAGGCAGGCTCCGACAGGGTGCTCGAGAGGATGAGAAGAAGATACACCGTCAGTGAGTATCTCAACAAAGTTGAGCTTCTAAGAAGGCTCTATGAGGACATGTCTATATCCACCGACATAATAGTGGGCTTTCCCGGTGAGACCGAGGAAGACTTCGAGAAGACCATGAAGGTTGTAAAAGAGGTGGAATTCGACAGCATCTTCTCTTTCAAATACTCTCCCCGTCCTGGAACCGAGGCAGCTACCTACAAGGACCAGCTTCCTGACGATGTGAAACAGAGAAGGCTTGAAGTGCTACAGGCATTGCAGAAGGAGATAACGCTCAAGAAGAACAGGCTTCTTGTGGGCAAAACCATGAAAGTGCTCGTTGAGGGAGAAAGCAAGCTCGATAAAACCGAGCTTACAGGAAGAACCACCTGCAACAGGGTAGTGAACTTTCCGGGCGACAAAGGGCTAACAGGCAGTATGGTTGATGTAACCATTACAGATGCCTATGCAAACTCCCTGAGGGGAGAACTCTAAACAAAAAAAGGAGAAGGTGCCATGTTTATCGAGATGAAGGTTGCAGGACTCACCATAGACCCATTTACGAACGCACCAATAATGATACTGAGAGATCTGGAGGACAAAAAGACACTTCCCATCTGGATAGGTATACTTGAGGCAAGTGCCATAGCCTCGGAGCTTGAGAAACTCAAGTTCTCAAGGCCCATGACACATGACCTCATAAAGAACATCTTCGAAGAGATGGAGATAAAGGTGAAAAGGGTGGAGGTTACAGACCTCAAGGACAATGTCTACTATGCCACCATACATCTTGAAAAAGGGGACACCACTTACCAGATAGATGCTCGTCCGAGTGATGCTATAGCCATTGCACTGCGCACGGGTTCACCAATATTTGTGGAAAACTCTATACTGGAGAAGTCCAAGAGCATAGACCTCTCTGCGGACAAGGACAAAAAAGAGGGGGCACAGAATCTACTGGAGCTACTTGATGAGCTTGGTCCAGAGGCCTTCGGCAAGTACAAGATGTAAGGAGTATTGATGAAGGTCTTAAAGAAAGAGCTTGTAGAGAAAAGGTTTTCCCTGCTCGATGAGTCGAAGAAGCTCTTTGAAAGCAGGTTTTACGATGCCTTCTTCGTGAACGAATACGGAAGGCTCGAGGCAGTGCGCTCAGAGCGCTATGGTATGCCCTTCTCCATAATCATAATGCACGTGGACTCATTCAACAGTGCTGCAGGACCACTTACGAAGAAAGACCTGCTCGACTTTCTAAAGAAACTCGTGAACACCGTCCTCAAGGTGGTAAGAAACTGCGATGTAACGGGCATGCTCGAGGACAAGAGGATTATCGTCATACTTCCCCACACGGATTATTTCGGCTCTCTTATAACCATAAAGAAACTTAAAAAGGGGCTTGAGTTTCTCACCACCAAGGGAGAACCCTATGCATCCATAATATTTGCACAGGCAACATATCCAAGAGATGGCAAGACCTATACCGAGATGGTAAGGGTTGCAACCTCAAGGATAGGGGATATAAAGAATTCCCTCTGGGAAAGGCTCTCACTGGGGGACAAACTCTTCTGGGAGATAGTTGCAACCCTTACATCAGGAAGCCATTCAGAACACGAGTATGTCAACTTCGAGATGGGCGAGGGCATGCCCCTTGGAGAAGGATTCATAAACCGTATCAACCAGATGATACTCCATGAGATACGCAAAAACCCGAAGCGAAGGGGCATACTCTACATGGGGATAAAGAGTATTGCCAAGGATACCCCTCTGCGTGATACTCTCAACATGCTTGGAAAGACCGCCACAAAGATATTCCTTGTGGGTGAGAAGAAAGAACCGGGGTTCGACATAAAGAATGTAACCACCATAGCACTCAATGATTCCCGTCTTTCAGAGGCATACATTACACTCTTCATGAGCGAAGACTCTGCCTACGGGCTTCTCTGCCGCGAGGGATGGCAGGGTGTATACTCCTGTTTCCACACCTCTGACCCCTATCTGGTGGAAGGGCTCATAACAAGGTTCCAGAGGGATTACGAACTGCAGGAGACATTCTGATGAAGGAAAGAAAAAAAGAGAAGATACTGCTCGCCCTCTTTGAAAAAGAGGACATCGAGGGGTTCTCCAAATTTCTCAAGGAGCGTGAGTTCGACTTTGTGCTTGCAACAGATGGCGCAAGGGCAATGGATATGGCAATAAACGAGCCTCCCTCACTTATAATAATAGACCTCAAACTTCCAGTAATAAATGGTGAGAGGCTCTTTCAGATATTGAAGAACAACCCCAATACATCGCGCATACCCTTTCTATTCATATCCGACACACATCAGGAGATAAGGGGCTTCAGGACAGGCACAGATATATTCCTTACGAAGCCCTTCCAGTGGGAAGAACTCTATGAGAGCGTAAGGCAGGCACTCGCCTTCGGCAGAGAGAAGGCATCCATAGGAGACAAGGATATACAGGGAAACCTCTCGCAGATGTCTCTCGTGGATCTTCTTCAGGTGCTTCACTTCAACAAGAAAGAGGGAGAGCTTGTGGTAACATCTCCTGAAGGCGAGAGTGGCATAATATACATAAAAGATGGGCAGCTTTATAACGCCATACTTGGAGAGATAGAAAAGGAGAAGGCTCTTTTCCGCCTCATCACATGGAAGGATGGCACCTTTGAGTTCATGCCAAAGCCTGTGAACATACCCCAGAGGCTTGGTTCCACTACAGGAAACCTAATAATGGAGGGTGTGCGCCAGATAGACGAGTTCGAGAAGGCAAAGCACCTTTTCCCTGACAAGGATTCACTCTTGAAGACGCGGGTAAACACCGCCACCCTTCCCAAGGGGCTCAAGCCCATAATATACGAGATACTCTTCCTTGTGGAGTATTACCCCCGGGTGGGAGACCTCGTGGACCATTGTTCCTTTCCGGACTACGAGGTCTACACCACCCTTATGAGCCTGATAAACAGGCGCATACTGGTTGAGGTAAAGAGGATAAAGGAGGAGAAGGAGTTCTCAGAGGAGTTCGTCTCACCAACGCTTGCCATACGGATAAAGGAGAAGGTGATAAACCGATGGGCTGATATGCTCAGTGTGAACTCTGGCAAGGTCTTCCTTGTTGCCACATCTGATGCACTCATAAAGGACTTCATACTGGCATGCAAGAATCTGCCTGACTTTCACATAAACAAGGCACTCCTTTCAAGTGACGATGGCGAGCCTCTGCTGGGCGATGTGGGAGAGCTCAGACTCTACGGTGGAATGGATATTGTGCTCTTTTCAGTGCCCCCTGTAAGGAATATGATGCCCATGCTCAGGGCATTCTCCAACAATCTTATAGGGCTTGTGCTTCTATGGGACGAAGCGAGCGAGGAACGGGTGGCACACCTTATGGAGAGCCGCAAGGAGGTTCTATCCACAAGGTCTGTGCCTGTACTATATGTATACGGGGACAAAAAGCCTCTAAAGAGTGCCACCATACTGAAGTACAGAACGCTCTTCAACATGGCAGAGGATGAAACGGTCTTCCCGCTTCACGGTAAGAAGACCACCATCTTCAAGCTCTTCAGGACCCTCTTCGACAGCCTCACAAAAGAAGACTACATTCAGGGCAGCCTGACTGCGACATGATAGACCTCCATACCCATACACTTCTTTCAGACGGTGCGCTTCTTCCCACAGAGCTTATGGTAAGGGCAATGGCAACAGGCTACAGGGCTCTTGCCATAACAGACCATGTGGACGACTCGAACCTCGAGGAGGTGGTTACAAAACTGCTTGAGGTGAAGGCTTCCCATGGGTGGGATGGGTTCACCCTAATAGCAGGTGTTGAACTTACACACATAAAGCCCGAACGGATTGCCTCCCTTACAGAGAGGGCAAGAGGGCTTGGTGCAGGGCTTGTTGTGTGCCACGGAGAGACCCTTGTTGAGCCCGTTCCAGCAGGAACAAACCTTGCCGCCATAGAGGCAGGCGTGGACATACTGGCACACCCGGGGCTTGTTACAGAGCAAGAGTGCAGGCTTGCTGCCCGTAAGGGGGTATTCTTCGAGGTATCAGGACGCAAAGGGCACAGCCTTGCCAATGGACATGTGGTAAAGATGGCAAGAAGGTTCGGGGTGGGGCTCGTGTTCAACACAGATGCCCATGCCCCATCTGACCTCGTAACAGAGGAGATGGCAACAAAGATACTGAAAGGAGCAGGACTTACCGATGAAGAGTGTGAAAAGGTCTGGCAGAACGCACGAAGTCTTGTCGAAAGGGCTCGTTAGTGTAGCCCTTCTGCTGGCTCTATTTCTGCCACAGCATGTGCAAGCAGGGTGGAAGACCTATCTGTACGACTTCGAGCGTACGAACCACTCGCCCACAGAAGAAACCTTCACGCCCGAGAGCAGCTGGCAGCGCTCCACCACGGGTATTTTCTACAGGATGAGGCGTATAAGCACACCCTCTGTGGCACCGCCTGTTATACATAAGGGGGTTCTCTACGAGGGCACCCCACAGGGCAGACTCCTTGCAATAGAGCTCTCGGCTCACAGGACCCTGTGGAAGTTCAAAGCCCCCTACGGTATAGATGCCCCAGCCACTGTGGTAGATGGCATGGTGTGTGTGGCAACGGTGGGGGGCACACTGCACTGCCTTGAAACCGATACAGGAAAGGAGCTCTGGCAGTTTCAGGCAACATCCGAGATACTTGCCTCACCTGTTATAGAGGGTGAGTTCGTCTATATAAATTCTGCCTCTGGCAGGGTCTATGCACTTTCACGCTATACGGGTGAGAAGCTCTGGAGCTACACCCACAGGAGTGCTCACTATGTGGTGCCAAGGCTAAGAACATCTCCTGCAGTGGACGAAAGACGGCTGTTTGTGCTCTTTCCCGATGGCTGGCTCGTAGCACTGGATAAGAAGACAGGAAAGGAGCTCTGGAAGAAGGAGCTATTCAGGATAGACGAGGCACTTAACATTCCACAGGCAAGAAGAACACCCACCGTGGCAGAAGGCATACTCTATGTGCTCGACAGGAAGGGAAGGCTTCTTCTTTTAAGTGTTGAGGATGGAAAAGAGCTCGATCGCTATCCCGTGGCAGGGCTTGTGGACTTTACCGTTACTGCCAAAAGGCTCTACATTGCAACCTCTGACACCGTTACCGCTGTGAACAGCTCCACAGGGGGCAGGCGCTGGCGAGTAAGGCTTGAGGGTAAGAAGATATACTCTGTGCTCTCAACCGAAAGATACGTGGTGGTCCTCTCCAATGAGGAAAAAAAGAGGTTCAGCCTTACAAAGAAGAAGAGGATAAAGGTGACAGGCTCTATAGACATTCTGGATACAGAGACGGGAAGGATAATCTGGACCGACAACCTTCCTCACAGGGTGCGCACCCATGCAGCACTGGACATACCCTACCTTGCCGTGGTGACCACGAAGGGAAGGCTTGTTGTGGTAAGCCAGTCGCTCGGGAGATGACTGAAAGACTCAATATAGTCTTCCTCTGGCACATGCATCAGCCCCTTTACAGGGACCCCTTCAGTAAGGAATACACCCTTCCATGGACGAGGCTCCACGGCACGAAGGACTACTACGACATGGTAACCCTCCTCGAGGAGTTTCCCTCGATACACCAGACTTTCAACCTTGTGCCCTCACTTCTTCAGCAGATAAGGGAATACGAAAGTGGCACGGCAAAGGATGTGTGGCAGAGGCTGAGCCTTAAGCCCGCAGGTGAGCTCGAAAGGGGAGATAAACTCTTCATACTTTGCCATTTTTTCAGGGCACATCCTGAAAACATGATAAGCCCCCTTCCGCGCTACAGAGAGCTCTGGAGAAAGTTTAGTATCTACAGAACCCCACAAAGGGCACTCGAGAGCTTTACCACACAGGACTACCTCGACCTTCAGGTCCTCTTTAACCTTGCATGGATAGACCCTTGGCTGAGACGCACAGACGGGGCATTGAAAGCACTCGAAGAGAAGGGTAGAGACTACACGGAGGAAGACAAAGGGGTCCTCTTCGAGAGGGCTCGGCTGATAGTGAAGGGGATAATTCCTGCCTACAGAAAAATGCAGGAAAGGGGTGTTGTGGAGCTTTCCACCTCTGCATGGTACCATCCAATACTGCCTCTTCTGTGCAATACCGATGTTGCAGCAGAAAGCTCTCCTGACATAGAGTTGCCTGAAAGAAGGTTTGCCCATCCTGAAGATGCCCGCACACAGATTGAAGGGGCTGTAAGATACCACACAGAACTTTTCGGCTCACCACCCAGAGGCATGTGGCCACCTGAAGGGGCTGTAAGTAAGGATGCCCTCTCGCTTATAAAAGAGGCAGGCATCCAGTGGGCTGCAACAGATGAGGCAATACTATCCCTTTCAAGGGGTGTTCCCATGGTTAGAGACAGGGAGGGCAACCCGCGGGATGTATTCCTCTACCGTCCATACGGGTTCGACACCCCCCATGGCAGGATAACGCTCTTTTTCAGAGACAAGGTGCTGTCAGACCTTATAGGGTTTGAATACAAGAATATGGATACAGAAGATGCGGTCGAAGACTTCCTCGGAAGACTAACCCACATATACAGTCTCGTCGACTCACCGTCGACACATGTGGTTACCATAATACTCGATGGAGAGAATGCTTGGGAGTACTACCGTGAGGACGGTAGGCCCTTTCTTAAACTCCTCTACGAGCGTCTTTCAGACTCACCTATCTTAAGGTGCACCACACCTTCAGAGCTTCTCGAAGGTGGCGTGGAGGTGGAAGCTCTTCAGCGCATACACAGTGGCTCATGGATAAACCACAACTTCAACATATGGATAGGCCATAGAGAGGACAACGCTGCGTGGAATATGCTCGCAGAGGCAAGAGAGGTGGCAGAAGAGTGCAGAAAGGCAGGGCTGCCAGAGGACAAACTCAAAGAGGCTATGGAGGAGCTATACATAGCAGAGGGTAGCGACTGGTTCTGGTGGTACGGTGACGAGCACTCATCGGTGGATGAAGAGGAGTTTGACAGGCTCTTCAGGGCACACATAGAGCGGGCATACCAGATTCTCGGAAGGGATGTGCCACAGGATGTAAGGGTTCCAATAATATCTCGGTACATAACGGTAAGGCCTGATAGACTTCCCACTGGGTTCATAGAGCCCGTGATAGACGGAAAGGTAACGAGCTACTACGAATGGCTCTATGCAGGAAGAATCGAGCAGACCCGTACAGGCTCTGCCATGCACGGTGATACAGAAGAGGGTGTTCTAAAGGAGCTTTTCTTCGGGTTCAACCTGAAGAACCTCTTTTTCAGGGTTGATTTTCTCAAGCCTCGGCAGGAAAGGTTCTCCATGGATATTGTCTTTCTCGAGCCCCGTTACATGATGCTGGAGATAGAGGTGGACCCTTCGGGGGCAGAGGCACGGCTCTTAAGGGAAGAGGAAAGGATGATAAAAAAGATAGATACCGTCGGTGCGGCAGATGTGGTGGAGGTGAGCATAGAGTTTGCTCTTCTGGGGGTGCGTGCAGGAGACAGGCTTGGCTTTTTTATTGAGTACAGAGATGAAAAATATGAGAGACTACCACCAAAAGGATTTGTTATAATAGAGGTTCCTTCGGAAGACTTCGAGGCAAGACACTGGACGGTGTAGGGCACTATGGAACGACTCACCCCGGCAATGAGACAATACATGGAAATCAAGGCACGCCACAGGGATGCCATACTGTTTTTTCGCATGGGAGACTTCTATGAGATGTTCTTCGAAGATGCCAAGGTTGCCGCAAGGGTGCTCGGTATAGCCCTTACCTCACGCGACAAAGAGAGAAAGATACCCATGTGCGGCATACCCTACCATTCGGCACAGTCCTACATATCGAAACTCATAAGAGAAGGCTACAAGGTTGCCATCTGCGAGCAGGTGGAAGACCCGAAGGAGGCAAAGACCATAGTAAAAAGGGAAGTGGTGAGGGTTATAACCCCCGGTACGGTGCTCGAAGAGGAGATGCTCGATGCCACAAACCACAACTACCTTGCTGCTGCCCTGTGGAACGGAAAAAGAGGGGGGCTTTCCTTCATGGACCTTTCCACAGGAGAGTTCAGGCTCACAGAGTTTGCCGAGCTGGGTCACCTTAAAGACGAAATAAGACGGCTTGAACCTGCTGAACTCGTTCTGCCCGATGAGAGGATGAAAGAGCTATTGTTTCCTGAAAGAGTGGACACAACAGACGGGTTCAGCATAACCTGTACGGGCACCTACGGGTTCAACAGAGACAGTGCAGAAAGGCTTCTTACCGAGCACTTTGGTGTTGCAAGCCTCGATGGGTTCGGATGTGCGGGCATGGAAGAGGGGGTAAGATGTGCAGGTGCCCTTCTTAGATATGTCAAGGACACACAGAAGGCAAGCCTTGATCACATAAGAAGGTGTACCCCTTACAGAACAGAGCAATACCTTTTCATGGATGCCTCCACACAGAGAAACCTTGAGCTCTTCCACAACGCAAGAACCTTTTCAAAAGATGGAACACTTCTGTCAGCCCTCGACAGGACATCCACAGCAATGGGGGGAAGAAAGCTCAGAAGCTGGCTCAGGGCACCCCTTGTAGACCCTGTGGAGATAGGGTTGAGGCTCGACAGTGTGGAGGAACTCCTCGATAGGGCAATCGAAAGAGGGGAGATAAAGAAGCATCTTTCAGCAGTCTACGACATAGAGAGGCTTACCGCAAGACTTTCCGCAGGCTACATAACCCCGCCAGAGCTTCTTTCTCTAAAACACTCCCTTGAGGTGGTAAGAGAGCTTAAAGGGCTTCTTGAAAGCTTCTACGCACAGCTGCTAAAGGGCATACACCTTTCTCTCGACAGTGTGAACGAGGCAGTGGAACTTATAGGAAGGGCAATAGTAGAGGAGCCACCCTCACACACCCGTGACGGCGGGTTTATAAAGGAGGGATACTCGGAAGAACTGGACGAGCTGAGAAGGATAGGCAGCGGTGGTAAAGACTGGATAGCACAGCTTGAACGAAAAGAGCGTGAGAGAACGGGCATACCCACACTCAAGGTGGGCTACAACAGGGTCTTTGGCTACTACATAGAGGTTACAAAGACACACCTTTCGAACATACCCGCCGATTACATAAGGCGCCAGACCCTTGTAAATGCAGAGCGGTTTGTTACCCCCGAGCTCAAGGAGTGGGAGTCCAGAATACTTGGGGCAGAAGAGGGGGCAAAAAGGCTCGAGGCAGAACTCTATGGAGACATCCTTACAGAGCTTCGGGGCTATATACCGAGGTTACAGTCCACGGCAGAGCTTGTTGCCACCCTCGATGTGCTCGTAAGTTTCGCCGAAATCTCGGAAGACAGGGGCTACACGAAGCCAGAGGTAAACAAGGGTGAGGCGATAATAATAGAGGAGGGCAGACACCCTGTGGTGGAGCTTCTGGCTGGTGAGGGCTTCGTTGCCAATGATACCACCCTTGACCTTGAGGAAAACCAGATACTCATAATCACGGGACCAAACATGGCAGGAAAGTCCACATACTTAAGACAGGTAGCCCTCATAGTCATAATGGCTCAGATGGGCTGTTTTGTGCCTGCAAAGGCGGCAACCATAGGAGTTGTTGACAGGATATTCACAAGAGTTGGTGCCTCTGATGAACTTACGAGGGGGCAGAGCACCTTTATGGTGGAGATGAGCGAGACTGCCAACATTCTCAACAATGCCACACCCCGTAGCCTCGTCATACTCGACGAGATAGGCCGTGGCACTGCCACATTCGATGGGCTCAGCATTGCATGGGCAGTGGCAGAGTATCTGCATGACAACCCGAAGGTAAGGGCAAAGACCCTTTTTGCAACCCATTACCATGAACTGACAGAGCTTAGCTTGACAAAGGAAAGAGTCAAAAATTATAATATGGCAGTCAGGGAGTGGCTCGACAGGGTGGTCTTTTTGCGAAAGATTCTTCCGGGTGGAGCCAGCCGAAGCTACGGTATACAGGTTGCAAGGCTTGCAGGACTCCCAGAAGAGGTGGTGGAGAGGGCAAAGCAGATTCTGAGAAACCTTGAGAACTCAGAGCTTACCGAAACAGGGGAGCCCAAACTATCCGGCCATTCCACGGACAAAAAGGCACAGCCAAGCCTTCCGAACCTCTTCAGAACCCAAGAAGACCCGATTAGAAAAGAGCTACGCAGGGTGGATGTGAACAACATCACACCCGTAGAGGCTCTCAATATACTTGAAAGGCTCAAGCAACTGGCAGATGAAGGTAAGAATTAAAGTCTTAATATCGGTTTTTGTAACCCTCTGTGTGCTCCTTTCGGCAGGGCTTGCCTCTGCGGTGGTGCATGTGAAGGGTGTAAGGTACTGG
>DRQE01000183.1 GCA_011371515.1 Deltaproteobacteria bacterium | reverse complement strand
GGAAAGAGGCTTTTTGTAAAGCGTTATACGAACAGAACTCCTGTGCACACGGTAAAGAATATCTTTAGAAGCTCTCGTGCCAGAAGGGTCTGGCACAATAGCCTTGCGGCTGAATCTATCGGGTTGAGTGTGCCCAGAACCGTTGCCTTCATGGAAGAACGAAGGCTGGGGGTTCTCAAGCGCTCTTACATAGTGCAGGAGTTTATAGAAGATGGGCTCAACCTTTACTTCTTCGTAAAGGCACACAGAGATAGGGAGGCTGAAATAATAGCCCGTGTGGGCAGTGAGGTGGCGATGATGCACAGTAAGGGCTGGTTTCACGGAGATCTAAAGTGGCCCAACATAGTGCTTGGCAGAGAGAAGCTCTACTTTATAGACATAGAGGCAAGCCTTCTGAAAAGCCCCCTTCCAGAGGGCTACATGCTGAAAGACCTTGCACGCTTTGCAAGGGACATGGCTCAATACGGCTCAACAGAGAAGGCAAAGGCTCTATTCTACAGGGCATACTTTGAGGTTAATCCCTTGGGCAGGGGGGCTGAAGAACTCAGAGAAAGGGTCGAGAGGGAGCGTGGATTTCGTAAGGCATAAAGGACTTGTCGTCAATAAAGAGTTTCTCCACCTTCTCGAAAAAGCAGGGCTCGATAGCTTCGATGCCCTTATGGATTATAGCGGTGGAGAGATGGTAGACGATAGACCCATAAGAACTGTGGTAAGGCTTGAGCTTGACGATGGTGGTATAAAAAGACGCTTCTACCTTAAACGCCACTACACACCACTTAAGGGGAAGATAAAAGGGCTTCTGAGTCTTGGCGGCACGGAGGATGCAAGGAACGAGTGGCACAAGATAGTGATGCTCAAAGAGCACGGCTACCAGACGATGGAGCCCGTTGCATATGGAGAAAGGGCTGGACTCTTTGAGACAAGGGCACTTACCCTTACGGAAGAACTCTACGGCACTGTAAGGGTGGAGGACTACATACCAAGGCTTTCAAGGCAGGGTGGCTCAGAAGGGCTCGAAGTAAAGAGAAGAATAATAAAGAAACTTGCCCTTATAGCAAGAAAGTTTCACCAAGAAGGCTTCAACCATCAGGACTTCTACTTGGGACACTTTCTCATAAACCCATCTTCAGAGGAAATCTTCTTGATAGACCTGCAGAGGGTGCAGAAAAGGAGCAGACCCGTGAGAAGATGGGTTCTTAAAGACCTTGCCCAGTTCGTATTTTCTGCGATAAACACAGAGGGATTCCACGGAACAGACCTTGTAAGGTTTGGCCACACATACCTTGGAAGAAAAAAGTTTACCGCTGAAGACCGCCGATTCATAAGGCAGATACTTAAAAAGGCAGAGTGGATAGCAAGACATACAGCAAAAATCCTTGCAAGAAAGAAAGGCAAGAGTGGACAGGGGAGAGCTATTTGCCTGTAGAAGGGATATATGTTATAAAATCTCTTTAAAACAGGCTCTTACGGGTTTGGCTTATGAGAAAGATAGTTGGCAGAAAAAGGGCAACAGGCCTTGTGGATTCTTTCAGGAAGGCATCGGTCCTTGTTGTGGGTGATGTAATAATGGACCACTTCATATGGGGCAAGGTGGAGCGTATCTCACCTGAAGCACCTGTGCCTGTTGTGGAGGTAACCAGAGAGACGGTGCTACTCGGTGGAAGCGCCAATGTGGTTAACAACATAACAGCCCTTGGTGGAAGATGCTACCTTACAGGTATCGTTGGAAGAGACAGGGATGGCACACTGCTGCTTAAGATGCTCAGAGAAAGGGGTGTGGAGCTTGGCGGAATAGTTGTTGACTCACGCAGGCCAACCACCATAAAGACCCGCATAATAGCACACAGCCAGCAGGTGGTAAGGTTCGATAGAGAGAAGAAAAGCCCCATATCCCGGAAAAAGATAGCCCGCATACTGGACTATGTGGAGAAGACCCTCAAGAAGGTGGATGTGGTGGTGGTCTCTGACTACTCAAAGGGGCTTGTAACAGAGGAGCTTATGGAAGGGCTTAAGGAGCTTGCAAGGCAGAGGCAGAAACCCATAGTTGTGGACCCCAAGGTGGAACACTTCCACTACTACCACGGGGTTGAGCTTGTAACACCCAACAATCTCGAGGCAAGCAGAGCAAGTGGAGTGGAGATAAGGGATGAGGAAACCCTTCATAGAGCAGGCAGAATACTTCTTGATAGCCTCGGCTCAAAGGCTGTGCTCATAACAAGGGGAGAGCAGGGCATGAGCCTTTTCGAAAAAGACAGGGACACACATATACCCACTGTGGCAAGAGAGGTCTATGACGTGAGTGGGGCAGGAGATACCGTTGTGGGGGTCATGGCTCTGGCACTCTCTGCAGGGGCAGACTACAGGGAGGCAGCAGTGCTTGCCAACATGGCAGCAGGCATAGTGGTGGGAAAGGTGGGCACTGCGGTGGTACATCCAGAAGAGCTTCTTGATGTCATAAAAGAGAGGCTTTCATAGGGGTTAGGGATATGCGTCCTAAAAAGCCAGAGAAGGTGAAACTCTTTGCAAGTATACTTTCTGGCAATCCAGAGCTTATAGAGGCAGCCATGGATAGGCTTTCTGAAAGGTTTGGTACCATAGATTACATGAGCCCCCTTCTACCTTTCGACCATACAGACTACTATGAGAAAGAGATGGGCAGAGCTCTTGTAAGGCGTATCGCCTCTTACGAGAAGCTCATAGATGCGGATGAACTTGCAGACATAAAACTTCTTACCAACTCCATTGAGGACGAATTTCTTACAGCCGATGGTAGAAGGCAGGTGAACATAGACCCCGGCTATCTTGCACTTGATAAGGTTGTGCTTGCAAGCTGTAAGAACTATTCCCACAGGGTGTATCTTAAAGACGGCGTCTATGCAGAGGTTACTCTGAGATACAGTGCCAGAAGCAAGGAGTATGAAGCCTTCCAGTGGACATACCCCGATTACAGGGAACCCGCAATGCAGGGGCTTTTCAGTGAGATAAGAAGACGCTACAGCAAACAGATAGGAAGGGGAACAAAAGGATGAAGAGTATGACAGGTTATGGCAGGGGTGAATTCACCCTTGAAGATGGTGCAACCTATAGGGTGGAGGCACGCTCCCTTAACCACAGGTATATAGATGTAAACATCCGTATGCCCGACCGCTTCCTTCCCCTTGAGATGCGCATAAGGGAGACCATAAAGAACAGGTTCAAAAGGGGCTCTTTTGCCGTATACATAAACTCCACCTCTGCAGGGCAGGCACCGATCGGTGTAAATCTCGATGTGGCAAGAAGGTATCTGGAATGTGCCGAGGAGCTTAAAGAAAAACTCGGTGTGAAGGGAGATGCCACAGTTGAGGTGCTCTTCAGGATAAGGGATATATTCTCACAGAAAGAAGAGGTGGATGTGGAGAAGGACTGGCAGGCAATGGAAGAAGCCCTTCTTGAAGCCCTCGACGGTATAGAGGAGATGAGGCGAAGGGAAGGGGAGTTTCTTAAAAAAGGTATAGAAGAGGGGCTCTCTTCTATAGAAAGGCTTGCAAACAGTATAGAGGAACTCGCCCCAGAGAGTGTGAGAAGTTTTAGAGAAAGAATAAGGGAAGAGATAGAAAGGCTCGTCTCAGAAAAGGTGGATGAGGCGCGCATAGCCACAGAGGTTGCCATATACTCTGAAAGGGTAAACATAAATGAAGAGATAACAAGGCTTAAAAGCCACATAAAACAGATGCGAGGCTATCTTGAGCTTGAAGAACCCATAGGCAGAAAGCTCGATTTTCTCTGCCAAGAGCTTCTGAGAGAAGCCAACACCATAGCCTCGAAATCACAGGATGTGGAGATAGTCCAGAAGACCGTTGACATAAAGGGTGAGCTCGAGAAGATAAGAGAACAGGTGCAGAATATCGAGTAGGGAGGCTTGCGAAGCATGGGAAAGCTCTTCATAGTGTCAGGACCATCAGGTGCTGGTAAGAGCACCCTTACAAGAAAGGCTATTGACTTTTTCCCCGATTTGAGGTTTTCTATATCCTATACCACCCGTCCACCACGCCACGGTGAGAAGGATGGCGTGGACTACAGGTTTGTCGACGAAGCCACCTTTGACAGGATGGTTGAGGCAGATGAGTTCGTAGAGTATGCCACCGTGCACGGCAGGAAGTACGGCACGCGAGAGAAGGACTTAAAGGAGCTTCTTTCCAGCGGGGTGGATGTGCTTCTCGATATAGATGTGCAGGGTGCAGAAAAGATTGCAAAGAGGATAAAAGAGGCTGTTTACATATTCGTATTGCCACCTTCCATAGAGGTATGCAGAGAGAGGCTAAAGCGGCGGGGAGACATAAGCCCTGAAGAGCTCGAAAGAAGGGTGGCGGTTGCCATAGAAGAGATAAAGAAGATAGACAACTACGATTATGTTATAATAAACGACGATATGGAGGATGCCTTCGAAAGGCTCAAATCGGTTATAATAGCCGAGAGAATAAAAAAGGATGTGCTCGTAGAAGAGGTAAAAAAGATATTCAACCTACAGGAGGGATAGAAAGATGGCAAGGATTACAGTAGAGGATTGCCTTCGGCAGATACCGAGCAGATTCGCCCTCATACACATAGCCTCACAGAGGGCAAGACAGCTCATAAAGGGAGCAAGAAGGCTTGTGGACAGTGATAACAAAGAGGTGGTTACAGCCTTAAGAGAGATAGCCGCTGGAAAGGTTGTCATAGATAACGAAGAGAAGAAGGAGGACTGACAGGATGGCTGAGTTCAGCATTAAGAGAAAGGTGAATCTTTCCTACGAGGAGGCTGAAAAGAAGATAAGAGAGGCACTTGCAGAAGAGGGCTTCGGTATACTTACAGAGATAGATGTAAAGGCAACGCTTAAGAAGAAGCTCGATAAAGACTTCAGAAAGTACATAATCCTTGGTGCATGCAACCCACCCTATGCCTACAGGGCACTCACCATAGAGCCTGAAATAGGGGTGTTCATGCCGTGCAATGTGCTCGTCTACGAGAACGAGGATGGCACCACAACGGTGTCTGCCATGGACCCTGTGGCAGCAATGGAGGTGGTGGCAAATCCAGAGCTCAATGAACTCGCCCGTGAGATAAAGGAAAAGATAGAGAGGGCACTGAACAGCATTTGAGCTTAAAGGCTGCTGCTACTTGTTTCTATTTATCCTGTGTTCTGTGCTCCAGTCGTAGTTGTATATAAGTATTTCATTGGTTGTGATGGGCTTGAACATGAGGAAGTGTTCCATCAGGGTGCCATTTTTGTATGTAACGAGATACCAGAGGCTGTAGTACACCCCGCTTCTTCCCATCTTTAGCTCCTTCCACACCTCCCATGTAACTATGCGGTATTTCTTGATTGTACCGTATCGCTCTCTTTTTTCTTTCAATACCTCTATGAACTCCTCTGGTGTGGAACCCTTGAAGAGTTCAGGGCTTACGAGCTCAAGGGTCTTCTGGTATTCCTCTTTCTCTATGGTAGAGTAGAACTGTTTTGCAAGCTCAAGGGCTGGTTCTTTCCTGAGCTCATCGCTGCAGCCCACACTCAAAAGAAGGATTAAAAGCAGATATACGATGCGTCTTGGATGGTTCGCCATAACACTTAAGTATAAACCATAGGGTGGTGTTTATCAACCACTTATATGGAGGCTTCTATTGCCTCTTCCAGTATGGAGATTGCCTGCTGCATCTCCTCACGGCTGGTCATAAGGGGAGGCATCAGGCGGGCTATGTTTTTGTGGGTGCCACACTCAACTATTATAAGCCCCCTTTCTATGCAGCCATCCATTACCCTTTCGAGAAGGTCAGGATCTGGCG
>DRQE01000182.1 GCA_011371515.1 Deltaproteobacteria bacterium | reverse complement strand
TGGTGGAAGCTCCAGCCTTTTCCATGCAGGGTCATCGATGTCAAAGGTTGCCTTGAAGTCACAGGCAACTGGCACAAGTCTTCCTGCGGCATTCGGCATCATCCTTACGGGATTCAGCTCTATGAGACTGAACCCGTAGTTGTTATAGAGTGTCCACAGCTTCGGTAGATTCTGCACCAGAGGGCTTATAATCTCCTTTGGTGCATTGAGCTCCTCGAGGGCATTGGCTATGTGGTAGCTCTTAAGCCCTGTCAGAGGGTCGAAGGGCACCACTCTAAGTCTATCCTTTGGCACCTCCTCTATGTCCACACCGCCCTCGTGGGTTATGGTTATGGTTGGTGCCCTGTAGACTGTGGAGTCCTGTATGGCGAAGTATACCTCGTACTTTGCGGGCACAAAGCCCTCGAAGGTTACACCATCTGCCTTGGCAGTGGTGTTACCAACGGTATGCTCCACAAAGTAGAGCCTCTCTTTGTGTTTAAGGGCCTCTTCTATGTTCCTTGCCCTGCCTATAAGGCCTGATTTGCCTTTCTTACCTACTCCTCCCTTGAACACGGGTTTCACGAATATCTCACCGTGTTTGGCTATGAGCTCCTTTATCTCGTCAACACTCGCCTCTGGTCCCAGCACATCGGCAACAGGAAACTCTACCTTTTTAAGGAGCCTTGATCCCCATAAAAGGCCTGTTAACTGCATCGACACCTCCAAAACTTCCCTTCTTTAAGGGATTTTAGGTTTTTATACAACTCTGTTAAGTGCTTCTTCACTGCCTCTTCTATGTTCCTGCGGCTATAGAGACTCGAGTATTCTGTTAAATGTCTCGCTTGGACGCATTGCCTTTGATGTCTTCTCTGGATCTGGCAGATAGTATCCCCCAATGTCCTTGGGGCTTCCCTGTGTAGAGTTGATTTCGTCGAGTATCTTCTGCTCGTTTTCAGCAAGTTCCTTTGCTATCTTTGTGAAGCGCTCCTTGAGCTCGGGGTCTTCGTCCTGCTCTGCAAGTGCCTCTGCCCAGTATAGTGCAAGGTAGAAGTGGCTGCCTCTGGTATCCAGCTCTCCGCACTTTCTCGATGGAGATCTATTGTTATCGAGGAACTTTGCGTTTGCCTTATCCAGAGCCTTTGCAAGCACCTTTGCCTTTTTGTTGCCCGTTACACTGCTCAGATGGTCCAGCGATTCCGCCAGTGCCAGAAACTCACCGAGGGAGTCCCACCTAAGATGCCCTTCTTCTAAAAACTGCTGCACATGCTTTGGTGCAGAACCACCAGCACCTGTCTCAAAAAGCCCACCGCCGTTGATAAGGGGCACAATGGAAAGCATCCTTGCGCTTGTGCCGAGCTCGAGTATGGGGAAGAGGTCAGTAATGTAGTCACGCAGGACATTACCAGTAACGGTTATGGTGTCCTTACCTGCCCTCATCCTCTCTACGGTGAACCTCGTTGCATCTGCCACGGACATGATGCGTATGTCAAGCCCTGTGGTATCGTGCTCTTTGAGGTACTCCTCCACCTTCTTGCGCAGCTCTATGTGATGGGGTCTATCCTCATCGAGCCAGAACACAGCAGGTGAGCCTGTAGCCCTTGCACGCTTTACGGCAAGTTTTACCCAGTCGCGTATGGGCAGGTCCTTCACGGTGCATGCACGCCAGATGTCGCCCTCTTCAACCTCGTTTTCGAGTATGGTATTTCCAGAGGAGTCTACAACGCGTATTACTCCCTTTCCGGGAGCCTGAAAGGTCTTGTCATGTGAGCCGTATTCCTCTGCCTTCTGTGCCATGAGCCCCACATTGGAGACACTTCCCATGGTCCTCGGGTCATAGGCGCCATTCTTCTTGCAGTCGTTTATGGTCTCCTGATAGAGGCTTGCGTAGCTGTGATCAGGAATCACTGCCTTGGTGTCGTGAAGCTTGCCATCTGGACCCCACATCTTACCACCGTCGCGGATCATGGGGGGCATGGATGCGTCTATTATCACATTACTGGGCACATGAAGGTTCGTAATACCCTTGGCAGAGTCAACCATTGCAAGCTCAGGACCCTTGCGATAGACTGCCTCTATGTCAGCCTCTATCTCCTTTCTCTTCTCTTCTGGAAGGCTCTGTATCTTTGCATAGAGGTCTCCTATACCATTGTTGAAGTCAACGCCCAGCTCTTCTATCACATCTGCGTGTTTCTCTATGACATCCCTGTAGTACATCCTGACGCAGTGGCCAAAGATTATCGGGTCAGAGACCTTCATCATGGTGGCCTTCAGGTGAAGAGAAAAGAGTATTCCCTGCTCTCTTGCATCCTCTATCTGTTCCTCGAAGAACTTGAGCAGTGCCTTCCTGCTCATGTAGGTGGTATCGAGCACCTCACCAGCCTCTAAGGTGAGCTTATCTTTAAGAACCGTTACATTCCCATTCTCGTCGACAAACTCTATCCTTGCCTCGGTTGCCTCCGGTATGGTGGTTGACTTTTCGTTGGAACGGAAGTCGCCTTCACTCATTGTGGCAACATGGCTCTTTGAGTCGGGCTTCCACTCGCCCATCTTGTGGGGGTTCTTCCTTACATACTGTTTGACCGCCTCTGCGACCCTGCGGTCGGAGTTTCCTTCTCTAAGTACAGGGTTCACGGCACTGCCAAGAACCTTTGCATACCTTGCCTTGATTTCCCTCTCCTTATCATCCTTTGGTTCTTCAGGGTAGTCGGGCACATTGTAGCCCTTCTCCTGCAGTTCCTTTATAGCTGCTTTGAGCTGTGGAACAGAAGCACTGATGTTTGGCAGCTTGATGATGTTTGCCTCTGGCTTCTTTACAAGCTCGCCGAGTTCAGCCAGATCATCGGGCACCCTCTGGTCCTCTCTCAGATACTCTGGAAATGCCGCAAGAATCCTGCCTGCAAGGGAGATGTCTTTCAACTCTATCTCGATACCACTGCCGTGTGTGAAGCTCTTGATGATTGGCAACAGAGAGTATGTCGCAAGTGCAGGTGCCTCGTCGGTCTTGGTCCATACAATCTTGGATATATTTGTTGTCATAATTCCCCCCCTTTTTAGACTAATTGGAGTAAAAAGCCAGTCTCTGTTTTTCAGAGACTGACGAGACAGTTAAGGGATATATTACCCAACTTATTTAGTAATATATCCCTATGGGAGATGTAATT
>DRQE01000181.1 GCA_011371515.1 Deltaproteobacteria bacterium | reverse complement strand
CTTTGAAGGAAAGAATAAACGATAGCAGGGCAAAGCTCCTCATAACAGCTGATCAGGGCATAAGAGGGGGAAAGACCATACCGCTAAAGGAGAACAGTGACATCGCTCTCAAGGACTGCCCCACAGTGGAGCATGTAATAGTCGTAAGAAGGACAGGGGCGGAGGTGAACATTACCCCTGACAGAGACATCTGGTGGCACGAGGCAGTCGAAAGGTTCGATGGAAGCCACTTTCCACCAGAAGAGATGGACTCTGAAGACACACTCTTTATCCTCTACACCAGTGGTTCTACGGGAAAACCCAAGGGTGTGGTCCACACAACCGGTGGATACATGGTATATACTGCGCTTACCTTCAAGTGGGTCTTCGACTACCATGACGAGGACATCTACTTCTGCACCGCCGACATAGGCTGGGTTACGGGCCACAGCTACATAGTCTATGGGCCGCTTGCCTGTGGGGCGACCTCACTTATATTCGAAGGTGTGCCCACCTATCCTGCGCCTGATCGTTTCTGGCAGATAGTGGACAAGTATAAGGTGAACATTCTTTATACCGCACCAACGGCCATAAGGGCCCTTATGCGGTTTGGTGATGAGTGGGTAAAGAAGCACGACCTCTCAAGCCTCAGACTTCTGGGCACAGTGGGTGAGCCCATAAACCCTGAGGCATGGATGTGGTACCACGAGGTCGTGGGTGGTGGCAAACTTCCCATAGTTGACACATGGTGGCAGACAGAAACAGGCGGAATCCTCATAACCCCCCTTCCGGGGGCAACCCCTCTTAAGCCGGGCTCTGCTGGAAAACCCTTCTTCGGGGTGGTGCCAAAGATACTCGATGAGGAGGGTAAAGAGACCAAGGAGGGTGGCTACCTTGTGATAGAAAAACCATGGCCCGGAATGCTTCGGGGTATGTTCGGTGACGAGGGCAACAAAAGGCTTAAAGAGGTCTACTTCAGCCGTTTTCCCGGCTACTACTTGAGTGGCGATGGCGCTCGACTCGATGAGGACGGCTACTGGTGGCTCATGGGCCGTATAGACGATGTTCTCAATGTATCGGGCCACAGGCTGGGCACCGCAGAGATAGAGAGCGCTCTCGTGGCACATCCTGCGGTGAGCGAGGCAGCCGTCGTGGGCTTCCCCCACGAGGTCAAGGGCGAAGGTATATATGCCTATGTGGTGCTCAAAGAGGGTTTCCAGCCCTCGGATAGCCTGAGAGAGGAGCTAACCGAACACATAAGAAAAACAATAAGCCCCATTGCAAAACCTGACAAGATTCAGTTTGCAACGGGGCTTCCGAAGACTCGCAGCGGAAAGATAATGCGAAGAGTGCTGCGCAGGATAGCAAGTGGAGATACAGAACATATGGGAGACCTTTCCACCCTTGCTGACCCAGAGGTGGTGGAACACCTCGTCAAAGGAAAGCTATAACGGGGGTTGTCTCCTGCTCCATCCCTTTTTCGGACACAGATGCCCTTTTAAGTAATCATCCCCTCTTTACTCCTGTGCCCTTTTGGCCGCCTTTTTGAGTGCCTTTAGCCTGCGCTTCTGTGCCTCCTGACGCTTTCTTTTTCTCTTAACACTGGGCTTTTCGTAATATCTTCTCTTCTTTATCTCCTTGAAAGTGCCATCCTGGGCAAGTTTGCGTTTCAGTACCTTTAAAGCCTTCTCTAACTGATCGTCGATTACCTTAACCTCTGTCAAAAATTCACCCCCTCGCCTCTTTACTGAATATTATGCCGGACTATAACCGGTTTTTAAGAAGCCCTATTATACAGGAAGAACTGATATAAGTCAAATTCAATTTGTGGTTTCACAGGCGAAAACCCTGTCAGCCTCTATTCAACAGGTTTTATCCTGTCCTTCTCGTATATGAACCTCGGGAAGTTGTTCACCTTGTGTATCTTTATGGCAGTTACCCTGAGGGTGCCGTCCTCTGCGGGCTTGAGCCAGAAGTCCACATCTATGAGCCTTCTGTCGTCTACGGATATAAAGTCTGTGCACATAAAGTATGCACCCTCATCTTTTATGTATCTTACCTTTTTGTGAAACTTCGAGAACTTAAGCCTCAGGGTGCGCCCTTCTTTGTCGTCCCAGAGGAGAAAATATCCGCCCTTAAGTGCCGTATCTTTCTCTATATAGTCTTTGATTGCCTCTTTTACTCTGTCCTTTTCCACCCATTCCTCACCGGGATGTTCACCGGGGTGCTCACCTGCAAAGGCGTATGTTACAGAAAGGATGAATAGGGACAGTATAAAAATAAGGACTCTCTGTTTCATGGCTTTCCTCCACAGAGGTGTCTGTAAGGATGTAATATTATAAGATGACCCTTGAGTATGCTCAAGCCTTTTGAATAGCTACCCCTCCTTGACAACATGCTTTCACCTGTTCTATAATCTTTTTACGGGGCGGCGTACCCAAGTGGCTAAGGGGGCAGTCTGCAAAACTGCTATTCAGCGGTTCGAATCCGCTCGCCGCCTCCAGCTTTTTAGAACAAGGGGGCGAAAGTCCCTTTTTCTTTATCCAGACAGACCTTTTTACCGCCAAACCCTCACACCCCTTTTACACAGTCAACAGGGAGGGGTGTTCAGTATCTCTGGTATACCCACTTTACCCTGCCGAGTATGAGGTCTGAAATCTTTGCGGTGCCTGCGGGTATAGCTGTCTCTGGGAAGGTGGGGTTGTCAGGCTTGAGCAGAATACGGTCGGGATAGACGAACACCCGCTTTATGGTGACCCCTTCGTACTTGAGGTAGACTGCGTATAGCTTTCCGCTTACCAAATGTTTGTCCTTTGTATCGACACCCACTATGGCACCATCCATTATGCAGGGAGACATACTATCGCCCTCTATCTTTACGGCAACGAGCCCCGGTCTGTAGTCTCTTTTGGGTATGGATATGGCATCCACGGGCTCGCCTGCGGGAAATTCGTCGGTATTACTGAGGTTTATATCGTAGACCTCTATGGTCACATACTCCTGACAGTACACAGGTCCCCTTCCCTCACTTGCGTAGCCGGGTTTTGCCTCTGACACAAAGATGGGGCCCTTTCCCGTAAGGAGCCAATCCAGAGAGACCGAGCCAAGGCTTGCAATCTTACACAGGGTGGCTATATCAGGGCTTCGCTTGTTTTTTTCATAATCACTTATTGTGGCACTGCGGGAAAAACCAAGGATGTCTGCAAAGGCTGCTTGGTTTACCTTGAGGATGCCGTCTCTAACATACCTTATCCTGTCACCAAGGGTTGACATAAATTCCGTGAGTTGGTAAATTTTTGTTTGACAGAATACGCAATACAGTATATTATAGTTTAAAAAGCGGCGCTGTATTGCGCGGAGAAACATTTTTTGCGAAAAACCATTATATAATATATAACATGGAGTTCTTTAAGCGTCAAGGGGGTGTTCATCATGAGTGTAAGCTATTCAGAAGTGATTGAAAGGATGAAACGATCTGCGAATCTTAAGAACGATTCACGGGTGGCTCAGGCACTTGGGGTAACCCCGCAGGCCCTTTCAAACTATAAAAAACGGGGCAGGCTCCCCTCCGACCTTATATTGAGGTTCGCAGAGCTTTTTGGCGTGAGTGTGGACTGGCTCCTTACGGGCGAGGGCAGGATGTTCAGAAGGCCCTCTGCGGCAAGGCCCGCTCTGCTGGCGCAGGAAGGGATGGCTGTTTACGAAAAGCAGATACCGGGGCTTGAGGGGCTTACAGGCCTGCTGGATATACACC
Organism: Deltaproteobacteria bacterium; assembly: GCA_011371515.1. Classification (GTDB taxonomy): domain Bacteria; phylum Desulfobacterota; class GWC2-55-46; order GWC2-55-46; family DRQE01; genus DRQE01. The sequence goes on along the minus strand of DRQE01000181.1, from coordinate 4,939 downwards.
CCGATGAGCTCATCTATGTGGGCAAGCTCCTTAAGATACTCAGGTCTGCCGATAAGTCCACCGCTTCACTTATAAAGTGGAGCCTCGATGCCTTCCTTAAGGCCATAGAGTCTCAGAAAAAAGAGGAAAATCCCTGACCTTCCTTGACATCTTGGTGTTTCGGGGCATAAATTTATAATGTGGTGGCACCAAAAGCAAGGCTACCAACATACTTTTAAAGGAGTTTATGCCCATGAGACTGGATCAGTTCACCATAAAGAGCCAAGAGGCACTCGATGACGCAAGAAAACTGGCAGAGGAAAACCAGAACCAAGAGATAGCCCCGGAACACCTGCTTCTTGCCCTTGTAGAACAGGAAGAGGGCATTACAAAGCCCATACTGGAAAAGATAGGTGTCGATACAGGGCTTCTTAAAAGCCAGCTTCGTGACGCCATAGGGCGCATTCCAAAGGTCTACGGTGGTGAGGCTGGCAGCTACATCTCTACCCGCCTCAAAGAGGTTCTCAACACAGCAGAAAAAGAGGCAAAAGAGCTCAAAGACGAGTTCATATCCACAGAGCACCTTCTACTTGCCATAGCTCAGGACACACAGGGTGAGGCAGCAAGGCTACTTGCCTCACAGGGTGCAACGAGGGAGAACATCCTCAAGGCAATGGCAGACATAAGGGGCTCCCAGCGGGTTACAGACCAGATGCCAGAGGATAAATACCAAGCACTCAAACGCTTTACAAGAGACCTCGTGGAGCTTGCAAAGCAGGGAAAGCTCGACCCTGTAATCGGCAGGGACGAGGAGATAAGAAGGGTTATACAGGTACTTTCCAGAAGGACGAAGAACAACCCCGTGCTCATAGGTGAAGCAGGGGTGGGAAAGACCGCCATAGTGGAGGGGCTTGCCCAAAGGATAGCCTCTGGGGATGTGCCAGATGCGTTGAAGAACAAAAGACTTCTGGCACTCGACCTTGGTGCCCTTATTGCTGGAACAAAGTACCGTGGTGAGTTCGAAGACAGGCTTAAAGCCCTTCTGCGGGAGATAAACGAATCTGGCGGAGAGGTCATCCTCTTTATAGACGAGCTCCACACTCTGGTGGGTGCAGGTGCTGCCGAAGGGGCGATGGATGCCTCCAACATGCTGAAACCAGCACTTGCAAGAGGAGAGCTAAGGTGTGTGGGTGCAACAACACTTGATGAGTACAGAAAGTACATAGAAAAGGATGCAGCCCTTGAAAGAAGGTTCCAGCCCGTTTATGTGGGTGAGCCCTCGGTGGAAGACACAATAGCCATTCTCAGGGGGCTTAAGGAACGCTACGAGGTGCACCACGGTGTAAGGATTGCCGACTCTGCGATAGTGGCTGCTGCAACCCTTTCAAGCCGCTACATTACAGACAGATTTCTTCCCGACAAGGCCATAGACCTCATAGACGAGGCTGCCTCGAGGCTGAGGATAGAGATAGAGAGCCTGCCAACAGAGATAGACGAGCTTGAAAGAAGAAAGGTGCAGCTTGAGATCGAAAGAGAGGCTCTAAAAAAGGAGAAAGACCCCGAGTCCCTCGAAAGGCTTAGAAAGATAGAAAACGAGCTTGAAGGGCTCAACCAGAAGATAGCCACCCTCAGGGCCCAGTGGCAGAAGGAAAAGGAGATTATAGACCGCATAAGGAAGACGAAAAAGGAGATAGAGGACACCAAACACCGTATCTCGGAGGCTGAGAGGGTGGGAGACCTCGGCAAGGCGGCAGAGCTTAAGTATGGCCATCTTATAGAGCTTGAAAAACGGCTCAAAGAAGACCAAGAGCGGCTTCAGGCGATACAGGGTGAAAAACGGATGCTCAAAGAGGAGGTAACCGCAGAGGACATTGCCGAGGTGGTCTCAAAGTGGACGGGTATACCTGTCTCTAAACTTATGGAGGGTGAGAAGGAAAAACTTCTGCGCATGGAGGATGAGCTTAGAAAGCGGGTTGTCGGTCAGGACGAAGCCCTTAAGGCTGTGGCAAATGCCATAAGAAGGGCACGGGCAGGACTGCAGGATGTAAACCGTCCAATTGGCTCGTTCATATTCCTTGGACCCACAGGTGTTGGAAAGACGGAGACCGCAAAGGCACTGGCAGAGTTCCTCTTTGACGACGAGAAGGCAATGGTAAGGCTCGATATGAGCGAGTTTATGGAAAAACACAGTGTTGCCCGCCTCATTGGTGCCCCACCGGGCTATGTGGGCTTCGAAGAAGGCGGCTACCTTACAGAGGCAGTAAGAAGAAGACCCTACACTGTAGTGCTCTTTGACGAGATAGAGAAGGCACACCCCGAGGTCTTCAACCTCCTGCTACAGATACTCGATGACGGCAGACTTACCGATGGACACGGCCGTACGGTAGACTTCAGAAATACGGTCATAATAATGACCTCCAACCTTGGCAGCCAGTACATAACAGAGCTTGAGGACAAGGACTACCAGACCATAAAGGACCGCGTGATGGAGGTCCTCAAGGCAAGTTTCAAGCCAGAGTTCCTCAACCGTATAGACGACATAATAATATTCCACCCCTTGACCCGTGAGCACATGAAGGGTGTGGTGGACATACAGATAGATAGACTGCGCAAGCTCCTTAAAGACAGAAAGCTCGATATAGAGATAACAGAGCCCGCAAGAGAGTGGCTTGCCAGAGAGGGCTATGACCCTGCCTATGGGGCAAGGGCACTCAAAAGGCTCATACAGCGTGAGATACAGGACCCCCTTTCGATGAAGATACTGGCAGGCGAGTTCCACGAAGGCGATACCATAGTGGTGGACTTCGTGGATGGAAAGATATGCTTCTCACGAAAACCCGCACAGAAGGCAGAACCTGTGGTATAGCGCGGTTTGTGGGTATAGGGTGGAGCATAATTCCAGCCTTAAAAGTTTTCTTTCATATTCTCGTATAGAAAGATATTTCGCTATGGACAGACATTTCAGGGATCAGCTACGGCGTCTTGAGGAGGTCCAGAAGTATCTGGGCATGCCCGACAGGGTCTACGAGCGACTCATCCATCCACAGCGCTCCCTTACGGTAAGTATCCCTGTGGAGATGGACGACGGCTCCATAAAGACTTTTACCGGCTACAGGGTACAGTACAACACCGCACGGGGACCTGCAAAAGGGGGTATACGGTACCATCCAGAGGTAACCCTTGATGAGGTTACCACCTTTGCTGCCCTTATGACATGGAAGTGTGCCGTTGTGAACATACCCTTTGGGGGAGCCAAAGGAGGGGTAAGGTGTGATGCCTCGAAGATGAGCCGAAGGGAGCTTGAAAGGCTCACCAGACGCTACACCTACGAGCTGGGGTTTGTAATAGGACCCGAGAGGGATATTCCCGCACCTGACATGTACACCGATGAGCAGATTATGGCATGGATTATGGATACCTATTCCATGATGAAGGGCTACAATGTGCCGGGTGTGGTAACAGGTAAGCCAGGGTTTGTGGGTAGCTCGAGGGCTCGAAAGATGGCAACAGCCAGAGGGCTCGTTGCGGTGCTTGAGGAGACAGCCCGAGTAATGTCTACCCCCTTCGAAGAGCTGAAGGTTGCCATAATAGGTTTCGGCAAGGTTGGTGCAGGCCTTGCAGAAGAGCTCTACCCCAAGGGCATACGTGTGGTGGGCTGTGCAGACTCAAAGGGGGCTATATACAATCCCTGCGGGCTCAACATTCCAGAGCTTAAAAAACACAAGAAAGAGACAGGCTCTGTAAAGGGCTTCCCCGATGGCACAGACCTTACTGCTGAAGAGCTTATGGCAAAAGAGGTGGATGTGCTCGTGCCGGCAAGTATCAGCGGGCAGATAAATAGTGCCGTTGCAGAAAAACTTTCCGCAAGGGTTATCGTTGAAGGGGCAAACAACCCCACAACAGGAGATGCAGATCAGGTGCTCAGAGAAAAGGGTGTATTCCTCGTGCCCGACATACTGGCAAGTGCAGGGGGTGTGGTGGTAAGCTACTTTGAGTGGGTCCAAGACCTGCAGCGTTACTTCTGGCAGGACAAAGAGGTTACCGAAAGGCTTCGCAGTATAATGAAAAAAGCCTTCAGAGATGTCTACACCGTGCACCGAGAAAAGGATGTAGATATGAGAACTGCTGCAATGATAGTCGGTGTAGGCAGGGTGGCTGAAGCAGTCTCTTCAAGAGGACTCTTCCCCTAAAAATCATCTTGAAAATCAGAATTGACTCTGATAAAGTATTTAGCCATTCCAGAGAATTCCTTGGGAAAAACTTATCCACATTGTGAATAAACCTGTGGATATCCTTTATTGTTATGGAAGCATCTACTGTATGGAAGAGTTGTCTGGAGGAAATCACCAGATATATAAGCGACCAGCACTTTACCACATGGTTTCAGCCCATAAAGGTGGTTGGTGGTCGAGAGGGAGAACTGGAGCTTGAGGTTCCCAACCGGTTCTTTCTTGAGTGGATAAAGGACCATTACCTGCCTCTAATAAAAGAGGTTTTAAAAAAGAAGACCAACAGGAATTACTCTCTCGTCTGGAAGATTTCAGAAAACAGCCATCCCGAGAAGAAACCAGTTAAGGAAAGGCAGAAGGTGCGCACGAACACCAAAAAGGCTCTTCTTGGCTCTGAGCTATGTTCGAGATACACCTTCGAGAACTTCGTTGTGGGCAAGACCAACGAGTTTGCCCATGCCGCATGCTTTGCCGTATCGAACCATCTGGGCAGTAAGTACAACCCTCTTTTTATATACGGCAGTGTGGGCCTCGGAAAGACACACCTTCTGCAGGCAATAGGAAACAGGGTGTTAGAGCGGGACGAACCCCTGAGGGTATGCTATTACACATCCGAAAAGTTTATGAACGAATTTATAAACTACATCAGCAGAAACCGTATGGATGAGTTCAGAAGGAAGTTCAGAAATGTGGACCTTCTGCTTATAGACGATATACAGTTCTGGTCGGGT
>DRQE01000180.1 GCA_011371515.1 Deltaproteobacteria bacterium | reverse complement strand
CTTAACAACGAGCTTAAGGGACTTGCCGAAAAGTACAGGGGAGCAATAGTGGAGGACAAGGGGTTCACCCTGAGTATTCACTACAGGCTCGTTGACATAAGAGAGGCGGAAAGGCTCGTTGCGGAGGTGAAGGCACTTCTTAAACCCTTTGAGGAGAGAAGGCAGATAAGGGTTACAGAGGGAAAGAAGGTTGTGGAAATAAGACCCCCCACCACATGGAACAAGGGAGAGGCCGTAATGTGGCTTATGGAAAGGCCTCTACTCAAGGGCACTGTACCCCTTTATGTGGGAGACGATGTTACAGATATAGACGCCTTCAGGGCTATAGGCTCAAGCGGGGTCAGCATATCTGTGGGTAGAATGGAAGAGGATGCACAGTTTTATCTTAAGTCACAGTCTGAGGTCAAAAGGCTTCTCAAGTACCTTAAGGAGCTTGCCGAGAGAAGAGAGTTCGACGGCTAAATCTCCTCTCTTGATGGAGAGTACTTTATGGCAAGTATCCTTGCCCCTATAAGGGCAAATATGAGTGAGATTACCATTATGAACCTTTCGAGCGCTATCTCTTTGAACCAGAAGCCCATTACCTCTGTGAGCACAACCACTATGACCGTATCTATTATGTAGGTAACCTTCACCCTTCCGGCTGAAAAGTAGGTGAGGCTGGTCTTTACCACCTCAAGAAGGGCAAGCACCATCAGGGCATTCATCAACACATCTTTGGCTATCTCGTGGATGTTACCAGCCTGTATGTGGTCTATCACATTCAGGGCAAGCCCTATGGCAAGCCAGAACATAACCCCTATGAGCACCGCCATGAGAAGACTCAATGCCACCCTTATGGCACTGCCAAAGATTGCTTCCATACTCAACACTCCTTTCACCCTGTTCTTCATACTTTTTATTATAGGCTTCCTTCTTTACACAGGTATAACAGGGCTGTTACAAGTATTTTAAGTTTTGGTGGATAAGATGCTCTGGATTCTGTAAAATGGTTGTGGCGATTTCTCTGGCAAATCTACTCAAACCCCTTGACAAAGGCTGTGAAATTCTTTAAATTAAAATATTCAATCTCTACGGGAAGGGGTTATAGATATGATACAGAAGACCTATTATCCATCGGAAGGCAGCATAGAGAAGAGGTGGTATCTTGTCGATGCAGAGGGCAAGACCCTTGGTAGAGTTGCCTCACGGATTGCAAGTATTCTAAGGGGCAAGCACAAGCCCATTTACACACCGGGCATGGACACTGGAGACTTTGTCGTGGTGGTGAACGCAGAGAAGATACGGGTTACGGGAAAGAAACTTTCCGACAAGGTATATTACAGCCACAGCGGTTATCCGGGTGGACTTAAGGCAATAACACTTGAGAAGCTCCTTGCCCAGAAGCCTGAAGAAGCAATAAGGAAGGCAGTGTGGGGCATGCTTCCCAAGGGAAGGCTTGGCAGGAGAATGTATAAGAAACTCAAAGTATACAGTGGACCTGTGCATCCCCATAGTGCACAGAAGCCAGAGAAGATTGATCTATAAAGGAGGCAAGGCTATCATGGCAGAAGAGGGCGTATACTGGGCTGTAGGCAGAAGGAAGACCTCGGTTGCAAGGGTTAGGGTTGTTGTGCCCGGCTCAGGTGAGATAGTGGTCAACAAGAAGGCTCTGGAGGAGTACTTCCCGAGAGATACATGGCGTAACGAGGTGAAGTTTCCGCTCAGGATTACCGACAACATAGAGCGTGTGAATGTATATGCCAATGTGGGCGGTGGTGGTTTGAGCGGACAGGCAGGTGCCATACGCCACGGCATAGCAAGGGCACTGGTTGAGGTGAATCCTTCATGGAGAAAGGTGCTCAAAAAAGAGGGGCTTCTTACCAGAGACCCACGCATGAAGGAGAGGAAGAAGTACGGCCAGCGCGGTGCAAGGGCAAGGTTCCAGTACTCGAAGAGATAATACCGTTGTTTCCGCAAAAACAGTGGTTTATAATTCAGGGGAAGGCTTTAGAGGGCTTTCCCCTTTTTGATTTTTGTAAGGAGTATTCAGAATGCTTAAAGTTGCAATACTCGGTGCCAGCGGATATACAGGCCTTGAGCTCTTGAGAATACTCGCACAACACCCGAGGGTGGTGGTGGTCTATGCAGGCTCAAGGCAGCACAGTGGCAGGAAGGTTGAAGAGGTCTTTCCTTTCTTAAGGGGTGCCTACAGTGGGCTTATTTTTGGTGATGACGAGCCTTCTACTGTAGAGGCAGAGCTTTTCTTCTGTGCCCTGCCACACGGGGTCTCTATGGATGTGGTATCTGTACTTATAAAGCAGGGCAAAAAGGTGGTTGACCTGAGTGCAGACTTTAGAATCAAGGAACAGTCCGTATACGAGAGGTGGTACAAGGAGCATACCGCCCCTGAGCTTCTAAAGGATGCCGTCTACGGGCTGCCAGAGTTCTACAGGGAGAGGATAAAGGATGCAACCCTTGTGGCAAACCCGGGGTGTTATCCAACGGGCTCTCTTCTTTTGCTACTGCCACCACTTAAGGAGGGGCTCATAGAGCCCGAGGGTATAATAATAGATGCAAAGAGCGGGGTGTCAGGGGCAGGAAGAAAGGCAGCCCTTGAGACCCAGTTTGTGGAAGTCTTGGAGGGGTTTCATCCTTACAAGCCACTCAGCCACAGACACACCCCTGAGATAGAGGAGGTGTTGAGCCATCTCTGTGGTGGAAAGATAGAGGTCTCTTTCGTGCCTCATCTTCTGCCCGTGGCAAGGGGTATACTTACAACCGTATATGCAAGGCTTAAAAAGGGTGTATCTACAGAAAACTTCAAAAGGGTATACGAAGCCTACTACAGAGACGAGCCCTTCGTAAGGGTAATGGCAGAGGGCAACCTTCCCGATATAAAGTATGTGCGTGGTTCCAACCTGTGCGATATAGGTATTAAGGTTGACGAGGGGAAGGGGCTTGCCGTGATGGTGTCTGCCATAGACAACCTCGTTAAAGGTGCCAGTGGACAGGCTGTGCAGAACATGAACATAATGTATGGTTTTCCCGAGACCTGTGCCCTCGATGCCCCACCTCTTGGTATCTGACGGTTGCAACTTAAGTGGCTTCTGATAGAATTCACAGAGGAGGAATAGAGGTTTCATGAGAGGTGGTATACGGCTATTCAGGGTTCTGGGTATTACCGTATCTATAGATTACACATGGTTCATAGTCTTCTTTCTCTTTGCTTGGAGTCTTGCCTACGGATACTTTCCCCAGCATGTGCCAGACTTGAGTGGCAAAGCCTATCTCGTTATGGGGGCTGTGGCAAGCCTTTTTCTCTTCATCTGTGTGCTCATACACGAGATTGCCCACTCCTATACGGCAAACAGACTCGGGCTCGATGTAAAGGAGATAACCCTTTTCATATTTGGTGGGGTTGCCCAGCTCACAAAGGACCCCGATACCCCCGGAAAGGAGTTTAAGATAGCCATAGCAGGGCCTCTGGCAAGTGGAGTGCTGGCGGTGCTGTTCTATCTTTTAAGGGCACTAATAGATGAGACCTATCCCGATGGCTCCATGCGGGCGGTCTCTGCGGTGGTGGGCTTTCTTTCCACCATAAACATTGTGCTCATAGTGTTCAACATGATTCCGGGCTTCCCCCTCGACGGTGGCAGGGTTATGCGTGCTGCATGGTGGGCAAAGACAGGTAGCATAAAGGAAGCAACGAGGATTGCAAGTATCATAGGAAAGGGGTTTGCAACGCTGCTCATAGTTTTCGGATTCCTGCAGATAATCTCGGGGCTTTTCATACAGGGGCTCTGGGCTGTGCTCATAGGGGTATTCTTGCAGCAGGCAGCAGAGGGAAGCTACCAGCAGCTTATAATGAAGATGACCCTTGAGGGCATGAAGGTGGGTGACATTATGACACGAAATGTGGTAACCGTGCCTGCCCATATACCCCTTTCTGCGGTTGTGGAACGCTTTTTCTTCAACTACCACTTTGTAAGTTTTCCCGTGCTCAAGGACGGAAGGCTGGTGGGACTTCTCACACTTAACGATGTAAGAAAGGTGGATAAAGAGCGCTGGCACACCACGCTCGTTGAAGAGGCAATGGAAAGGATAAGCCCGGAAAGATTGCTTCACCCAGAAGACACTGTGCTCCATGCCCTTATGAAGATGATAGAGGATGGGGTTGGAAGATACCCCGTTGTCGACAGAAGTGGCAACCTTGTGGGCATACTTTCAAGAAGGGACATAATGAAGACCATGGAGTTCAAGGCAGAGCTTGAGGCAAAAGAGAAGTAGCCTTTTAGTATGGCTCCCCATAGCCGGCTCTGCTTTCATCGTTAAGTGTTTTTCGGAGTAGATAGCGCTCTGTCTTTACAAGCCTGTTGTAAAGGGACTTTTCACAGAGATAAAATCAAAAAGGGAGACCCTCTGGAACAGGGTCTCCCTTTTCTTCTTGGGTAAGGAGACTAATAAGAAGACGAAAAGATTCTTACACCATGGAGCGTATTATTTGCCACCTAAGAGGTATCTTACTCCCACCGAGGGACCACTGAAGCCAAGGCTCTGGTTTACCTGTAGATTTCTTCCCTCGTCCACATCATCCACGAACTCCTGTATGGTACCCACATTGGCAAGGTATATCAGGTTGTAGGCGGCATATATGCTGAGGTTGTCTATCACCCCGTAGGAGAGCCTGAGTGCCATGTCCATCATGGGTATTACGGTATCCT
>DRQE01000179.1 GCA_011371515.1 Deltaproteobacteria bacterium | reverse complement strand
TAGAACTCCTTGGGAGATTGTGGTGTAGTGTTTTGGGAGTGTGGATAAAAGACCTTTATCTCCATCCCCTATAATCCTTTGATAATCATCCACCATGGAAAACTTTAAGACCCTGTATATGAAGTGGACAGGGAGAGAACACATAAAACTTGACTTTATGCCCATAAAGTATTAATATCAATCAGTCAGCATTCTATTCCCCGGTAGCTCAGCTGGCAGAGCAGGTGGCTGTTAACCACCGGGTCGCAGGTTCGAATCCTGCCCGGGGAGCCAGCCTTGGTTTCTTCTATTCGCTTTTCTCAACCGGGTTAAGAATAAGTGGAAGCTACCACTTAAAGCAAAGTTATAGCTATACTTAACTTCACACCCTCTATTTGATTTATCCCACTTCTTGTGATTAAATAAAATATTATGGAAAAGAGAAAGAGCTTTTCTGTCGTGCTTGTAAGTGGCGGGATGGATAGTCTTGTGTGTGCGGGGATTGCTGTGGCTGAGTCCAGAAGGTGTGCCTTTCTGCACGCAAACTACGGACAGAGGACAGAGAAAAAAGAGCTTGAAAGCTTCCACAAAATAGCAGACTTCTACAACGTTAAAGACCGCCTTGTGGTAGACCTAAACTACCTCAAACACATCGGTGGGTCTGCACTTACAGATACATCCATAGATGTGCCCCCCGGAGAGCTTGAAAGAAAAGAGATACCACCCACCTATGTGCCATTCAGAAACGCACACTTTCTTACCATAGCCACAAGCTGGGCAGAAGTGCTTGGGGCAGACCGTATCTACATAGGTGCCGTTGAGGAGGATAGCTCAGGTTATCCAGACTGCAGGGAGAGCTTCTACCGTGCCTTCGAAGGTGCCATAAAAGAAGGCACAAGACCCACAACAGATATAAAGATAGTAACCCCCCTTATCCACTTGAAGAAGGCTGAGATAGTCAAAAGGGGTGCAGAGCTTGGTGTGCCCTTTGAGCTGTCATGGTCTTGCTACAAAGAGGGTGAGGTTGCCTGCGGCAGCTGTGACTCCTGCCTTTTAAGGCTTCGTGGCTTTCTTGAAGCAGGCATAGAAGACCCCATACCTTACGAGACCAGAGCCATACCGCAGAAGACCACAGGGGAGGAAGGCACATGACCTTCATAGAGTTTCTTAAAAAGAGAAAGAAAATAGACCCCGAAGGCAAAGATCTGGACGAGCTCATGGACGAATATTACGACGAATACATCGCCTTCATGCGCACCCTGAAGGATGGCTGCGGTTGATCAGTGGTAATAATAGGGTGAGGGTGGATAATAGGGCGGATAGTAGTACCACCACGCAGGTGGCAACGGGTAGAGTTCCTCCGGTGGGTCGAAAAGATGAAGCTCAAGGGGCTTGACCACAAGGTAGGTATAACTCATGTTGTCAATCTTTTTCACCCTGACGCCCTTTATGACGCCTGCTACAGTGATGCCACGCTTGGGGGTGTATATGAGATTGTCGAGAAAGCCCGATGCCTCTATAAGGAATCTACCCTGCGAGGTATCCACCGAAAAGCTGGGGCTGTGGGTAGAGGTGAGTTCTGTCTGGAAAACCTCTATGATGGTGCTTTCTTTGAGATGCTCTACAGACACTATGATACCGCCCCACAGAATGGCCCGTCCGATGTACTTTTCAGGGGCTTCTCTTACAGTCTTAAGTGAGAGCGATGGTTCAACCTGCTTGAGCACCTCTGGGGATATTACAGAGGCACAGCCACCAAGAAGGATGGCACAGACGATTAAAACAATAAGCCTCATAAAAGATATTCTATAACATCCTGAAGGGGTGTCAAATGAAGGGTATAGACATAAACGAGATAGAGGCAAAAAGGATAGCACCTTACGGGGTAAAGAGCAAGGATTCCCGTGGCAGACGCCATCGTGAAAAAGAACATCCCTTCCGCAGCCTCTTCCAGCGCGACAGAGACCGCATAATCCACTGTAATGCCTTCAGAAGGCTCGAGTACAAAACACAGGTCTTCGTCTACCACGAGGGAGACCACTACCGCACCCGCCTTACCCACACAATAGAGGTGGCCCAGATTTCCCGCACCATTGCCAGAGCCTGCGGGCTAAACGAGGACCTTGCAGAGGCAATAGCCCTTGCCCACGACCTCGGACATCCGCCTTTCGGACATACAGGGGAGAATGTACTCAACCAGCTTATGAAAGACCATGGTGGGTTTGAGCACAACCGTCAGAGCCTTCGCATAGTGGACGAGCTGGAGAAACGTTACCCCGGTTTCAGGGGGCTAAATCTTACATGGGAGGTAAGAGAGGGTATAATAAAACACCGCTCGGAGCACGACCACCCCGAAGCCCTCAAAGAGTTTGCCATCTACAAGCGCCCCTCCCTCGAGGCTCAAATTGTGGATCTGGCAGACGAGATAGCCTACAACAACCACGATATAGACGATGGCCTCTCTTCACAGATGATAAGCCTCAAGGACCTTGAAGGTGTGGAGCTCTGGCAGGAGAATTATGAAAAGGTAAAAAGAGAGTTTAAAGATGCAGACCTTAAGATCCTGAAATACCAGACCATAATAAGAATCATAAACGCACAGGTTACAGACCTTGTGGAAAACATCCTTGAGACCATAGAGAAAGAGAAGATAGACTCCCCCGAGAAGGTAAGACAGAGAGAAGAGCCCATAGCACGGTTCAGCCTCCAGATGGAGCAGAAGAACACAGAGCTTAAGAGGTTTCTAAGAAAGAACCTCTACAACCACTACCGTGTGCTCCGCATGGCAGACAAGGCAGAAAGGATATTAAGACAGCTCTTCGAGATATACCTTAAAAAGCCAGAGCTCATGCCGCCCCACTTTGTGGCAGAAATCGAGCGAGTGGGCAAAGAGCGCCTCATATGCGACTACATAGCAGGCATGACCGACCGATTTGCCCTCACAGAATACAAAAAACTCACCGACCCCTTTGAAAGGGTTTAACCTTTCCGCAATCACAGGTTGCAATACGCCAGCCTCTGCTATACTTTTAGGTGGGCAGCAGGTTGCTCGAAACCATTCAGGGGCTATAATCTATTAAAAGGTTTCGTAAGGAGGATTGCTATGGAGAATGAGCAAAGATACATTCGCTGGTTCAAGGATATTACGATGGACGATGTCCTGCTTGTGGGCGGAAAGAATGCCTCTCTTGGGGAGATGTACCGTGAGCTTACTCCCCTTGGGGTGAAGATTCCCAACGGGTTTGCCACAACCTCGGAAGCCTACTGGCATCTACTGGAGAGGGGAGGAATTCTCGACAAACTCAAGGAGACCCTCAGCGGGCTTGACAAAAGGGATGTAGCAGACCTTGCCGAGCGGGGCAAGAGGGCAAGGGAACTAATCCTTGGGGCAGGCCTGCCCGACGACCTCTGGGAGGAGATAAAGGCTGCCTACGACCGCCTGTGTGAAGAATACGGGCCTGACACAGATGTGGCCGTGCGCAGTTCTGCCACTGCAGAGGACCTTCCCACAGCCTCTTTTGCAGGCCAGCAGGAAAGCTTCCTCAACATCCGTGGCTACGCAGCACTCAGAGAGGCTTGTATAAAGTGCTATGCCTCACTCTTTACAGACCGTGCCATATCCTACCGCATAGACAACGGTTTCGACCACTTCAGGGTTGCCCTCTCTGTGGGGGTTATGAAGATGGTCCGCTCTGACCTTGCCTCAAGCGGGGTAATATTCACCCTTGATACGGAATCTGGCTTCAGGGATGTGGTCTTTATAACAGGCTCCTACGGGCTTGGTGAGAACATTGTGCAGGGTGCAGTCAACCCTGATGAGTTCTATGTGTTCAAGCCCACATTCAGAGAGGGCTACAGGGCGATAATACGGAAGAACCTTGGTGAGAAACGGATGAAGATGATATACGGTGTTGGTGGCTCCAAGATGCTCACGAGGAATGTGGAAGTGCCAGAGGCAGAACGCAAACGGTTCTGTATAACCGACGACGAGGTACTCAAACTTGCGGAATACGCCATAATCATAGAGGACCACTACTCCAGAAGGGCTGGCAAGAACTGGCCAATGGATATTGAGTGGGCAAAGGATGGTATAACAGGCGAACTTTTCATAGTGCAGGCAAGGCCAGAGACGGTGCAATCTCAGCGTGCCATGGATGTACTGGAAATATATCATCTCGAAAAGAAGGGCAGGGTGCTGGTGGAAGGAAAGAGCGTTGGTGAGAAGATAGCCACAGGCAAGGCGCGTATAATAACCGATGTGGCACATCTGCACACCCTCAAGCAAGGGGAGATACTCGTTGCCGATACCACCACCCCTGACTGGGAGCCCGTCATGAAGAAGGCGTCTGCCATAGTGACCAACAAGGGGGGTAGAACCTGTCATGCCGCAATAGTAAGCCGTGAGCTCGGCATACCTGCCGTGGTTGGCACAGGTGATGCCACAGAGAAGATTGCCACAGGACAACCTATTACGGTAAGCTGTGCCGAAGGAGATAGCGGCATTGTGTACGAAGGAGAACTACCCTACAGGGTTGAGACCATAAGCCTCAAAGAGCTTGGCAGACCCCGAACGAAGATAATGATGAACCTTGGTAACCCGGAGGAGGCATTCTCCCTTTCCATGATACCCAACGATGGTGTTGGGCTTGCAAGGATGGAGTTTATAATAAACAGCTACATAAAGATACATCCCATGGCGCTGGTACACCCCGAAAGGGTGGAGGACCCTGAAGAAAGGGAGAAGATAGAGGAGCTAACCACAGGCTACGAGGATAAAAGGCTATACTTTGTGGAACGCCTTGCTCAGGGGGTGGGCACCATAGCGGCAGCCTTTTACCCCAAGCCCGTGGTGGTGCGCATGAGTGACTTTAAGACGAACGAGTACGCAAGCCTTATTGGTGGTAGATACTTCGAACCACATGAGGAAAACCCCATGATAGGGTTTCGCGGGGCATCACGCTACTACAGCGAGCATTACAGAGCGGGTTTTGCCCTTGAATGTATGGCAATGAAGAAGGTAAGAGAGGAGTTCGGCCTTAAAAACCTAATCATAATGATACCATTCTGCCGCAGAGTGGATGAGGCAGAAAAGGTGCTCCGTGTTATGGAAGAAGAGGGGCTGAAAAGGGGCGAGGACGGATTGAAGGTATACGTCATGTGCGAGATACCGAACAATGTGTTGCTCATAGAGGAGTTCGCAAGGCTCTTTGACGGCTTTTCTATCGGCTCGAACGACCTTACCCAGCTCACCCTTGGTGTGGACAGAGACTCTGCCCTTCTTTCAGCCATATTCGATGAGCGAGACCCCGGGGTTAAGCGTCTGATTTCCATGTGCATAGAGGGGGCAAAAAGATGTGGCCGCCATACAGGTATCTGCGGGCAGGCACCGAGCGATTATCCTGAGTTTGCAGAGTTTCTCGTAAAAGAGGGTATAGACTCCATCTCGCTAAATCCTGACTCTGTGATGAAGATAACCCTCAGGGTAAAGGAGATGGAAGAAAGGCTCCTTGAAGAGAGGGCATAAGGGCTTTATAGCCAGAAAGACTGTGGCAGAAACCCTGAACCCAAGCCACGGTGAGATTCCATCTTACAAAAAAATCACCCGAAGCATGGGCATGGAGAGGGGCTTCAGGCCCTGTGTGCTTCGGGTGTGCGCAGATCTTTTTGAGGTTTTCAGGAGGTTGATAGGGTCTTTCTTGCTCTTATATCTGTAACGGGCTTAGTAGTAGAGCTGGCCCTGAAACTGGAAGACATCCGTTGAGTCGTCGTCTGTCAACCAGCCGCTGGCTTTCTTGTCGAACTCAGTGTGTACCCAGTTGAAAGAGAGTTTCATGGAGTGTCCCATAAGATACCAGTTTGCTCCAACGGTGGTTATCTTCTCTTTCTTGTCTGAGCTGTTTGAGTCCTGATCGTACTCTTCGTATCTTATGGCCGGCTCTACATCGTAGCCCGGTATGTAATAGCCTGCCTGCACATACCAGCCTTCGGGCTCTTTGGTGCCTATGGCAGGGTCATTTGAGTCTATCTCCCAAGTGTTGTACTCGAACTGAATGGTTATGTTCTCTTTGTGTGCCGAGATGTCGAAACCCTTGAGGGTTCTATCCTCGCTGTAGGCGTTCTCCTTGTACTCTATAGAGTGCTGCTGTGCGTAGTGAAGCCCGAGGGCAAAGTGTCTTCCCTTGCCAAGGTGTGAGTCCATCTTTTTCTTCTCAATCCAGCCACGCGGAGAGAGCTCCACCCTTCCTGCAAACAGTGTGCCTGCGGTTTCAACTGTTCTTGTTGTAGAGGTGTACAGGGTGTCTCCACTCTGCCAGCCATCGCCAAAGCCAACCGCATAGGAGACCACGCCATCGTAGAGCTTTCCATATGCCTTGAAGAACGGCTGATAGAAGGCATGTGAGGGACCAAAGAGTTTCTTTGCCTTCTCAGTGGAAGCAGGCCTTTCTATTATAAGCTGCTTGGAGGAAGATGTAAGAGATACCCTTGAATATGGCAGCTTGTGTTTGCCGAACTCAAGGTTAAACAGTGGCGAGAAGCTGTAGCTTAAGTATGCATAATAGAGGTTTACGCTGTCTGCATGGCCTGTCTTGCTCCACTTGTCTGCATCGAAGGTGAGGTTGTACTTAAGCCCCTTTACGAGATGTCCTGACATCTCAAGCCTTACTCTTCTGAGATAAAGGTCCATCTCTGTTGAGTAGGCACTGCCAGCTGCGTTTTTTACAATCTCTCCGAAGTCAAGCCGCGGCTGAAGCCGTATTCTCACCTTAAGGTCCGACTCTCCTTTTTTAAATTTTACTCCATTTGTTGGCTCGCCCAGAAGGAATCCGTAGCCTGTGGCAGGATAGATG